>CAMHDG010000020.1 GCA_946183815.1 uncultured bacterium
CCGATTTGTTATAAGAAAAATTGTATTAATCACTGTGAAAAAGCCGCCTCAAAAAACTCTGCCTGAATTATTATAATAATTTTTAAGTAATTATGTATGTTTACAGAAAATGTATTAGTAATCAGAACAGTTTTAGGTTTTGGCAGGGTTCTAAAAAACTTTTTTGATTTCCTTGTTGAATTATGTCGGTGTCTTTTATTTTTCCAAGTAGTATAGGGGAATTTTTGTCATGAATTTTATAGTTTTCTATTGCTTTTTTCGGTGTCGAGTTTGCGTAGCAGTATTTGCACCCGTTCGGGCATGTGTCGTATGCCCCTATATCTCTTGTTTCAATACAGTTGCAGTGAGTTCTCATTCCGTTATGTTTTAGTTTTTTGAATTGTATTCCATTTGCTTTTCCCAGTATATCAAGTGTCATACAGCCTGACGGATAAATATTGTATTGTTCAAAATTCCCGTTTGTAGCACAGGTTTGCAGGTGAAGATTATGTTTTTTAGCAATTTCTCCAAGTCCTTTTGCAATAATTTCTTTGTCCTCTTCAGATGTTGCTTTTAGGTCAGGCATGTTTACGGATAGTTTTTTATACATATCAACAAAACTGAAGATGCATCGGTCAATATGCGTAGTGAGTGCTTCTGTCATTTTGTTAAATGTTTTTATGTGGTAATCGGTTGTGTATTTATCTATCAGTAAAACGGGGTCATATCTCCATGCAATACGCTTTGCCCCAACAATTTCTTCAAGTCTGTAAAGTGTGTTGATACTTTTTTCTATTGATGGTACATTTGGCTCAATATCTTTCCCGTAGCCTGTTATGGTGTAGAAAAAGTAGGTGTTGTAGTTGTCTGTTATTTCGTGCAGTCGTTTAAGTATCGGCTCATAATTTTTTGAACAGAATACAACACAGTCAACTTTTTGAGGTGTTAATTCGTAGCGATTTACTTTATTTGGATAAAATGGATTTCTTGAGTAAACAAAACCCTCTTTAAACCTGTTTAAAAGCCATTCAGAATAATATTGAACTGTGTCTGTTCTTCCGCCGGTGTTTATAATCATAGTTGCTCTAGCAGTTTTCTTTTCTTACGGATAAATCGTAATCTACAATACATCCATAATCATTAGTTTTATCAATCCAAGAGGTTTGAATATCACAAATACTTTCCCCGTTCTTTGTTATTTTGTGAGAATAGGTATTAGTTATTGACGTTGTATAAGTTGAGCAATTCAAAACATCATCAAGGAAAGATTCTTTGTTAAATTTTATATAGAGTGATTTTAAAAGGTGATTTTTCTTAAAGTCTTTACTTGCTGTTGCCTCTGCTAAATTTATATAACTTTTATTGTTAACGTGGTTGTTAAAGTCAATATCGGAAAGGTTATTTTTATGATTAATCTCACTAACTTTTTCCTGACATTCTTCAAGTATAAATTTTTTATGCTCCCCAAGAGTAAGTTCGTTGCAAATTACAAACTTGTCCGCAATAACATCCGTTTTTACAGGTCTTTTTGAAGTATCGTTAAGTAAAAACCAACAACTGTTCCCTTTTGCAAAAGGTTTGTTTTGATAGGACAGTTCATAATCAGCGTAAATTTTTAGTTTTGTAATTTCTGATATCCAAATATTAACTTCAATTTCTTCAGACCAATAGGGCAATATAGAAAGGAACACAATATTAAATTCCCCGACAACCCAAATTAAGTTTTGGCTGAATAAATCGTATGCAGCAACTCTTTTTGTCCCGCAATATCTTGCAAAAGCATCCTGAAGATACATAATTGCAGATATAGGTCTGAGCCTGTATTCCTGCATATCCATATTATCCAGTATTACGTTATATTTATGTGAATATTTCATAGTTGTTGTTCCTTAATTTTTACATAGTCCAAGTGGTCTTAAAATTCCTATCATCCCTTCTGCTGCAACGTCTTTTGTAACTTTGCCCTCTTCGTTAAAGTAGTAGAAATTCATAACGCTAACTTTAATTTTTTTTGCGGTTGGTTTTACCCCTAAAAATTCACCATCGTGAGTTCCTGTGAGAGTCCAGTGAACAGCAACTTTTTCTTCATCGCTGACCATATCTTCTATCTTCCACTGAACATCAGAAAATCCTGTTCTCATAAAATGTACGACCGATAAATATCCTTCCCCTCCGTATAGTGCATCAGGGCTTGCAGGAGTGAAAAATGGGGCATTTGGGTCAACAAGTTCTTCTGCCAGTTTTTTATCTGCAGTATTAATCATTGTTTCAAACTTTTTCATTAATTCTTTGTTTCTGTTTGATAAATTCATAAAGTCCTCCTTTAAATTAATGATAACATAAACCATATCGCATAATATTATAAAATGCTGTACTCGACTTGCCTGTTTTTTGATTTAGTTTATGTGTTGTGTTATTCAAATTTTGAGAGGGGGATTCGAGAATCCTGAAGCCCCAGACATAAAAAAAAGACTTAACCGCAAAAGTTAAGTCTTTTTAAACTGGGGCGGAAGGATTCGAACCTCCGAGATGGCTGGACCAAAACCAGCTGCCTTACCACTTGGCGACGCCCCATTGCGTTTACATCTATTATAATATTATTTCAAGACTGAATGTCAAGTATTCAATTTGAGTTTATATATTACGCTTTGTTAACTATGACTTTTAAAACTAACAAAAATTTTTGTTATCGGACATTATTTTATTGAGGTTGTTATGAATATCACGAAAAGTTTAGATAGTTTAATTGGTCAAGTTCGTCATAAACCAATAAAGTCAAAGGTTAGAGATAGTAAATATATATTATTGGGAAAGTCACAACCGCTCCCTGTTTCAAATCTAAACAACATGAGCGGACATATTCCTGATAATGCGGTTACGTATTCGTACATAAACATTGGGAAAAAGAACATGCCTGATTTTCAGAAAACAGTAATTACTTTTAATGATAAAGATAATCAGGTTATCAGAAAAATTTTTGTTGGCACAGGTATGACTTCAAAAATAAGGGATTATGAAAAGAATGTCTATGCAAAAGACGGCTGGAATGAGTTTTTAGAACACAGGCACATAAAGACTAAAGAGGTTACTCCTGACGGAAACGGCTGGCAGCCTGTTCAGGAGGAGGATCAGTATATTCATTTATCAACCACAAAATATAAATATAAAAGAGGTTTTGCAAGAAAATTGCATATAAACAAAAATGAATATCATCATGACAACGGGCAGAATAAGATTGTTGCAACAATTACTGAATATCCTTATAATATGGGATTTCAGGATATTAAAGATAAAAAGGTTATGGGGGTTGAAATGTCAATAAAAAATAACAGACCTCATATTGACGATGTGCTTCCAAGTACCAATGTAGAACTCCCTAAAAATGACGAATATTTGCCGTATCGTTTTCTGTTAGGAGAGCAAAAACAAACCTCTATTACTCAAAAAGTACTTGATGATAAAGGGGTTGGAAATTTGGGAGTAGGAATTTATTATTTAAAAGATATAGTGCCTAAAAATTCAGAGGGGATGTTTAATCATCTTGACGGGAATATTTATTACAGAGATGTAAGTAAATCGCATCCTGTTAAAATAGCGGGTCACGAGGGTGAACATGTATATCAGTATTCTTTGATAGGTCGATTAGGGAAATTGTTGAGTAAGTTTGGGATAATATGTAAAACACACTTACCTTCTGTGACGGATATTAAAGAAATGGATAAAGGGTATAAGTGTGTTATTGCAGCAGAAAAGTATCCAAAACTTTCCGAAACCGAAAATTTAAAAAATAATTTAGACTATTGGGAAAACGGGCTTGAGGTAGGTGCAAGATTAAGTGCAGACGAGATTACAAAATCTTATGATGAAGGACGTCAGGTGCTAATAAAAGAGTTTCCGTACGCAAAAGGCGAAACAGTCTTTTAATTTACAATATTTACTATAAGCCATTTTTGGTGTAGTATTGATGTGTTAATTAAGATTATTAGGGAGTGAGCGATATGGAACGTCAACATCCGGTTGAGCAGGATAAAATAAAAAGAAGAAGCAATTTTGAAGCAGTGGAGGAAAATTTCACTGATGAACAGGCAAAAAACGAGGCATCAAGATGCTTAAATTGTAAAAATCCTCGTTGTGTAAAGGGTTGTCCTGTAAATATTCAGATACCGAATTTTATCCAACAGGTAAAAGAAGGAAATATTGATAAAGCGGGTGAAATAATAAGGGAAACAAGTATGCTCCCTTCTGTATGTGGCAGGGTTTGCCCGCAGGAAAGACAGTGCGAGGGCAACTGTGTATTGGGGATTAAAGGTGAATCCGTTGCTATCGGTGCGTTAGAAAGGTATGTTGGCGACAAAACTAATGCAGCAGAGGTAGAGATTAAACCATCGGGCAAAAAGGTTGCAGTTGTCGGTTCAGGTTGTGCAGGAATAACGGCTGCCGCTGACTTAAGAAAAGCGGGTCATGAGGTTACTGTATTTGAGGCTTTGCATAAGTTAGGCGGAGTATTGAGATATGGTATTCCTCCTTTCAGGCTTCCAAGAGTAGTTTTGGATAAAGAGATAAATAACCTAAAAAAAATGGGTGTTGAGTTTAAGAAAAATGTAATTGTCGGAAAATCTATTACTCTTAAACAATTACAGGATGATGGCTATGATGCAATTTTCATTTGTTCGGGTGCGGGCTTACCTAAAATGATGAATATCAAGGGAGAAAATCTGAACGGAGTATTTTCCGCAAACGAGTTTTTGACAAGGGTGAATCTAATGCAGGCAAATGATGAAAAGACTGCGACCCCGTTAAAAGTCGGTAAGAAGGTTGCAGTAATCGGCGGAGGTAATGTTGCGATGGATGCGGCAAGAACTGCTGTCAGAGTTGGGTTTGAAGATGTCTATATTGTGTATAGAAGAACGGAAAAAGAACTTCCTGCAAGATTAGAAGAAATTCGCCACGCAAAAGAAGAAGGAGTTATTTTTAAATTTCTACACGCTCCATCTGAAATATTGGAAAAAGATGGTTATGTTGACGGAATGAAATTTGAAATTTGCGTTTTGGGTGAGCCTGATGAATCCGGCAGACAGAAACCTGTCGGAACAGGAGAGTTTGTGACATTAGACGTTGATACAGTTATTGTTGCGTTAGGCACAGGTCCGAACCCTATTATCCAAAAATCTGCAGTTGATGAAGGTATTAATTTTGATATGGATAGACGCGGCTATTTTGTTGTTAATGAAGAAACAAGAGAAACCTCTATCCCTAAAATATTTGCAGGTGGTGATGTTGCCCCTGTCGGTACATCTAACGCTATCAATGCAATGGGTGCAGGTAAAAAAGCAGCAAAGGCTATTAATGAGTATTTGGGAGCATAATAATGAATAAGATTTTAAAAACGGTAGTTGTTTTATCGGTAGTAAATTTGTTTTTGGTTTTGCCTTGTTTTTCGATTGATTTAGATTCAACGGTGACTGATAAGTCAAGACAAACTTATAGTAGCGGTTCTGCCGTAAATAATACTGTGACTAAGCCTGCCAATGTAAAACAGGAGGTTAAGAAAACCGGTGAGCCAGTTATTGAACAAAAAGTTGAAAAACCAATTATAATACAAGATTTGCCAAAAGTGCCTAATCTTCCAAAGAGTGCAGCCAGTTCTACTGTTGCCCCTTTGAATACTCTTTATAGCGGTAAAATGCCTAACTCTGAAGCACTAATTCCATGTACTGATATTGTTGTAAAAGATTTAATAGTTGATTCTTCCGTTTATAAGTCCAAGTCAACAAAAATTGCCAGTGCAAGTACAAAAAATAAAAATACAGTTAAATACAGAACAGCGAAACTTGTGAGAGGTACACAAATCAGAGTTATTAACAAATCACAAATTACTGATAATTTAGTTGAGGGTCAGAGTGTAACTTTCTTATCTACGCAAGAAATTAACACTGCGTATTTTACTATCCCAAAAAATACTGTCTTTACGGCAAAAGTAGTGTCATCACATAAACCGCAAATGACTTGTAATGGCGGACTTGTTGGTTTAAAAATAGTTTCTGCTAATATAAACGGTTATACTCAAAAAGTTAATGCAGGGATAATTAAACTTAACACCGACAATGTATATTTCAGTAATCTTAAGGGCGGACATACATACTTTAAGAGTGTTGGGAAGAAATACCAATGGGGAAAAAATATTTGTTCAAAATGGAAAAAAACATCACATAATCTTGCAAATAATGGTGCAGGTGTAATTATTGCTCCGTTCCCATACATAGCGGGTTATGTTGTTTTTGCAGCAAGTACGGTGGCATCACCTGCAACTGCACTTTTAGAAGAAGGGGGTAACCTTGTTATTCCTGCAAAGACATCTTTTACCATAAAAGTATATGAAGATGCCCAATTAAGATATTAGAGTATTTAGGTATCTCGAGGAATACCTAACACACCCCTGAAACTGGTTCAGGGTGGTACGTTAATCAATTTAGGATATTGATGTCATGTATTGCAGTGCCAGTACCATTGTCACAAACCCAACTGCAATAATAACATTTGATACGAATTTGTTAACATCAAATTCTACAAATTTCATTGTTAAAATATCTTTTAATTCTTTCATATAACTAAATCCTCACAATTATTGATACTACTCTAAAAAGAGCGACAGGAACTTAGCCTGACCGCTCCCGAAAAATGTTTTTCTCTCCTTTCGCTTGTCTAATAGCCGTTCTCTACATATCAACCATGAATGTAGGTACACCCGTCATAACAACATCGTCTGCATCTTGTAACAACTCGATAGTTGTCTTTTGTTGTTTTTGTAAACTCTCGATTTGGGCTGCTACATTCCCGTTGAATACGTTTTCGTTGTCCTTAAAGAAATCTATTATAGGCTGAATAGGTGCCATAACCATCTCTTTGAGAATCTCTTGAATAAGTACTTGAGTTCTCTTGCCTACAAGTGGTTGTTGAGGGACACGAACATTTAGTCCAAAAGGTCTTGGCGCACGTTTCCAACCGTGAGAATATTCGGAGGAATTACTGCCCGTATTAACCTTAGGAGCATTGTTTACATTGTTCCCAACGTTGTAAGCATTATATTGAGATGACGAATCACCGGAATTTAAATTGTTAATATCTGCCATAATATAATCCCTAATTACATTATGTAATTACGGCAACCCTCCGTTAAATCTTTAATAATTTTGGGGATAAAGTCTTATTTTTGTTACATTCGTTAACAAAAAAACAAAAACCGGAAACATTGCAACTGTAATTTATAAGGATAAAATCTGTTTTGATATGTTGATATAACGGAAGTTATTGCGTTTATGCGTTATTATAAAGTTCTTTTTTCCACTGAAAATAAAAATATATTCCTAAAACAAGGTAAACGCTCCACATTAAAAGGGTTGAATAAACCTTTTCGCCTGATTGAATTACTCTGAACCACATTATTATTCCGATAAGGTTCACTATACTCCACACAATCCATTGTTCTATACATCTTTTTACGGTTAAGTACATGCCTGTAATCGACAGTATTGTCGAAACAGAATCTAATAGCGGGTGAGAATCATGGAATATAGTTAAGCCTGCATACCCGAACACACAAAAAGCGAGTGATAAAAAAATGAGGAATATTCGTTCTTTATTAGTTAGTTTTGTTTTATAGATTTCATTAGTCGATTTATTAAGATTTTTTTTCCACTTAAATATTCCCAAAATCTGCATAGGAATATAGTATCCGATATAGAGGAGCAAATTGCCCCATAGTGCATTAGAAAATGCAAGGTAACCATAAAATGACGAGCCTGTCAGCCCAAAAATATAGCAGGATATTTTCCCCTTGCCAGCAATAATTGTGTATAAAATTCCGCAAACTGCAGATGTCACTGCAACAGGGCTATCGTGTAATATTACGGAATTGTATAATATTATTGGTAAAACAATAATTAGCCCAGCAAGTTCGCCCGACTTCCAGCCTTTTAGTTCTTTATTGATAAAATCAAAAACTTTATTCATTCTATAAATTTAACACGATTTGTCGTAATAATAAACTCATAAAGTGGTTTGTTGTTTACATCTTCGCCCCTTTATGCTATCAAATAAGAGAGATGAAGGTTAATTTTACGGGATATAATTTATATAAGTCAAAGTCTTTAAAAAAAGGGCTTGAGTTTGTTGCAGATAATGGAGCATTGTTTGCATCAGCAACATCACTTACGCTTGCAACCGTAGCAAGACCTATGGCTATTTATTCAACTCCAAAGACGGATAAGGAAAATAAAAAACTGGCATGTGCAAAATCTATTTCATCTTCCGCCGTTGGTTTTTTGCTTATGTTAGGGGCATCTCTTCCTGTTTCTAAAAGTATTAAAAAGATTAATAATAACCCTGATAAATATTTAAAAAAAGAAACTATATCTAATCTAAAAGAATGTGCAAAGCCTTTAATCTCATCAAAACCTTATCAGTTCGCAACCCAAATGTTTAAACTTGGTTTGAGTACGGCAATGGTTATTCCAAAATCTGTTATTACCTGCGCTCTTATTCCTCCTGTTATGGCGCTAATGTTTCATAGTAAGCAGAAAAATTTCGCAGGAGCAAGGTGGTATTGTAAAGACCGACCCGTTAAAGTCATTGAATTTTACGGGGAAAGTTTCAAAAGAACCTTTAACAAAAGGAATTTCTAAAATTATTGATAATTCAGGCTTCCAAAATTTTGCCAATAAATATAAGGACACTAATTATCCAATGCATATAACGGCACTGGCAGATACCCTCGCAACTGCAACTTTTGCAGTACAGACAAAGCAAAATAAGAATATAAAAGAAGAACGCAAAAAACCATTAATAAATAACGCTTTTATTTCAACAGGGTTAAGCATTTTATCAACTTATGAATACTTTCAAAGAGGCAAACAAAAATTCTCCAAAACTTGATAAATATGTAGAAGGTATCAGAATTGCAAAGCCGACTTTGCTTATGGGTGGAATATATTATTGTGTTATTCCTTTGGTATCGACTTTCTTTGCGGAACGTATCGGGAAAAGAAATAAAAAAGGTTAAGTTAGTGTTTGTGTTTGATTTTGCAGTGGTCTTTTAAGAATGATATTAGTCTGCGTGGCTTTGTTTTTGTTTTGTGTTCCATTAGTTTTAGTGCGGTTAAGCATCCGACACAGTTTGTGATTACGAAATCCGATTTTGTGTGGGTTATGCTTTTTTGCTTTCTTTTTCTTACTTGTTTTGTTTCTGACAGGGTTTGAGGGTGTTCGTAACTTGCAAATCCGCAACAATTATCGTATTCTTCCATCTCTGTGTAGGTTGTGTTTTGGATATTTTTAATAATGTTTAAAATTTTGTCACAAGTGTCTTTTTTTGTGTGGCAAGGTTTATGGTATGTTATTTTGAGTTCTTTTTTTGATTCAAATTTAAGGTCGTTTTCACAAATCAGGTCATACAAATCTTTTATTTTTATTTTTTCTAATTTATTAATTAAATCCGTATCTTCGACATATTTTGAATATTGATGCCAAGACCATTCGCAACTGGCACAGTCTGTAATTATCATATCGCAGTTTTCAGGAAGTTTTTTTATATTTTCTATTGCTTGCTCAATAAATCTTTCTTTGTTTCCTGTTGTTAAAAACGGCATCCCGCAGCAGTTAAAGTCAAGCGGCAGCACTTCAATTCCAATCTTGTTAAGCAAGTTAGTCACATAGTTATTTACCTTTGGTTTTAAGGCTGAAATACAGCCTCCAAAATAAATTGCTTTTATCGGGTATTTTTTTTGTTTCTTTTTTATAATATTAAGGCTAAATATATTTGATAATATTTTTATTGTTGTAAGTGTCGTGTTAAAAACAGGTTTTGATTCTAAAAAACTATATATTTTGCCTTGAATAGAGTTTTTAAAATATTCGTGCTTTGCACATAAAAGGATATCTACCACATTTATTTCACTGGGGCAAAACTCTGAACATTTGTTACATTTCAGGCATAAATCGAGGTATTTGTTTATGTTTTTATTGAGTTTTAATTTACCTTTAACAACCCCGTCAAGCATAATAAATTGCCCTCTTGAAACACTGCATTCATTTCCGGTGGTTTGAAACAGGGGACAAACAGCCTGACACAACCCGCATTTTGAACATTTGTGGATTTCTTCTTTATAATCTGATAAACTTTTTGGTTTATTGCTATCCATTTTATTTTCCGATTTTTTTAGAAACCCATCCTTCAAATATTTTCAGAGGTGCTCTTGTTATGGCAAGTGACCATTTTGATATATTTTTTGTTATCACGCTTAAAGCCCCGACATTAGCACCTTCTTCTATTGTTACAGGTGCGACAAGGACAGAGTTTGAGCCTATTTTAACATTATCTTCAATAATAGTTTTACTTTTTACTTTTGTTAACGGGTCATAATTTGCGGTTATTGTCCCTGCTCCAATATTTACATTTTCCCCGATTTCACTATCGCCTATGTAGGTTAAGTGGCATGCGTTCGTGTGGCTTTTTATGTGAGCCTTTTTGACCTCTACATAGTTCCCGATTTTTACGTAGTCGTCAAGTGTTACTCCGCCTCTAAGGTGAGCAAAAGGTCCTATTTTACAATTTGAACCAATCTTGTTTACTCCCTCAATATAGGTTGACGGGTAAATAATTGTATCTTTCCCTATTTCTGTTTGAGGGTCTATCCATGTAGAATTGGGGTCAACTATTGTTATACCGTCTGCCATGTATTTTTCCAGTGTTCTTGTTGTCAGCATTTTTGTTGCCTGTGCAAGATTTGATTTTGAGTTTATACCGTAAATTTCTTCGTTACGTTCTAATATGTGGGCATTAACGCTTAAACCTTGTTTGTTTCCCCATTCAATAATATCTGTAAGATAGTATTCTCCTTGAGCATTGTTTGTTTTTAGTTGGGAGAACGCATCTTTAATTTTTTGCCAGTTCAGGCAGTATATACCTGCATTAATTTCATTCACCCTTTTTTGTTCAGGGGTTGCATCTTTTTCTTCTACGATAGAATTTAGAGAGTTATCAGAGTTCCTTATTATTCTTCCGTAGTTAGTAGGGTCATCAAAGATTGCACTCATAACGGTTATGTCTGATTGCATTTCTCTGTGTGCCTCAATGAATGTTTTAAGGGTGTCAGATGTAATAAGTGGGGTATCACCGCAAAGGATAATAACTTCCCCGTCAAAGTTTTCAAGATATGGACAAACCATACTAACCGCATGCCCTGTTCCAAGTTGCGGTGATTGAAGAACTGTTTTTGCGTTTGTGTAGTTCTCTTTTACAAATTCTTCAACACGTTCTGCCTGATGCCCGACAATTACGTAGTTTTCATCTGCCATACCCGTATTGTTTACCGCATCGATAACGTAACCCAGTAGTGTTTTAGAATAAATCTGATGCAATACCTTTGGGGTATCAGATTTCATTCTTGTCCCTTTGCCTGCTGCTAATATAACTGATTTAACCATTTCTATCCCTCTTTCTTTGATTATATTATAGCACGGATAAATTATTGTTTATCTGCGAAGCAGATATATCTCTCCTTGGAGAGAGAGAA
>CAMHDG010000021.1 GCA_946183815.1 uncultured bacterium
AAAATGAACAAAATAAAATTAAATTCGTTATATGAGTGTAAGAGGTGAACAAAATGACAGAAAAATGCAATAAATTTGAAGCACTATTTACATTCTCTGACGAAAAAACTTTGTTAGAGCATATAGAAACTTGTGAAGATTGCAGGGCAGAATATGAAAAAATGAACAAAGTGTCAGACTTAATCAAAGAGGTCAAGCCTCATTACAAAAAAGACAGATTTAAAGCAGTCAAGGTGGCTTGTGTGTTGTTTGCACTTATGGTTGGCGGAACAACATTAGAGATTGCAAGTATGAATTATAATATCCTTGATGAGATTAAGTACGGGCAACAGTTTACTGCTGATGATTTAGGTTTCCAAACCGATGATTACGGCTTAATCATGGTGGATGGTGAATGAACTTCAAAGAAATAATTGAAAATAACAAACAAAACGTAAGAAATATAATCAGGCTTATAACTAAAGAAACAAATGAAGATTTAGAACAAGAGGTCTTTGTTAAGGTCTGGAAAAATCAGGATAAATACGAAGAGAAAGGTAATTTCAAAACATGGATAAACACCATCGCAAAGAACTTATCAAAAGATTACTTGAAATCTGCCGACAAGAAAGTGCAAATAAATTCTACCGCAGACGAAGAAGTATTAAACTCGATAAAAGACAATAAAGCGACTCCTGATGGTACTTTGATGGCAAAAATAAGACAAAAAAGGATAATTCAGGCGATAGATGCTCTAAAACCGAAATTAAAAGAAGTAATAATGTTATACGATATAGAAGGATATTCATACGAAGAAATTGCAGAAAAATTAAATGTTCCGATGGGGACAGTAAAATCAAGAATATACAACGCCAAAAAAGAACTCGCCCTGCAACTTGAGGACTTGCTCTAGAAAGGTTTATTTATGAAGAAAGTTTTATCAGTAATTTGCCTGTTGGTAATATCAGCAGGTGTAGCAAGTGCGTATCCGCACTCACCACAAAATCCCCCAAGGATGATGCCATCTCATCAAAAGGTTGCACCTCCTCCAAAACCTGTACCCGTTGTTTATCAACCGGTGCAAGTCCCTTCAGGTTACTATGGTTACTCCAACCCGTCTGTTACATTCTCTGTTGGAAATGTAGATGTGACACTGGGTTTATAAAAAGATTGAAAGGATAAAAGTATGAAAAAGTCATTGGTAATATTAGGTTTATTGGTTTGTTCAGCAGGTTTTGTTTATGCTGACGAGGTTGTTGCAACAGATGTGACTCAACAGGTTGAAATCCAAAATAGTTTAGATAAAACTAATTTTGAAAATATGGATAAAATCAGAAAGTTTAATAAATCATTAGACTCTGACAAAAAGGTTGATAAGATTAAGTTTGATAAAAGTGTAAAAGATAAAAAGTATAAAGATTTTGACAAAAAACAGCCAAAATTAGATAAATATAAAGCAGATAAAAAGATTAAGGCTAAACCAACCATCAATGATAAAAGGTTTTCACGTGATGTTAAGCCTCACAAGCCTGAACCAAATATTT
Source organism: uncultured bacterium (assembly GCA_946183815.1). GTDB lineage: Bacteria > Cyanobacteriota > Vampirovibrionia > Gastranaerophilales > Gastranaerophilaceae > UBA2883. The sequence goes on from CAMHDG010000021.1 coordinate 1,524, forward strand.
ATTCACACAGACCTCATAAACCGCTTATGCATCATAGAGGACCCCATAATCCGTATATGAGAAACGGACATAAACCACAAAAGTTTTCAAACAAAAATTTTAAACACCAAAACAGACGTGCATATAGATAAACATAAAATGTTACTCAAAAATGAAAGGATAAAGAAATGAAAAAAACATTACTATTAGCAGCATTATTAACATTAGGCGCATCAACAATGGCATTTGCAGGTGAAGGCTGTCCTGCCTGCCATGGAGGCTTCCCTCCACCACCTGATTGTAAACCATGTATGGGGAAACCATGTTGCAAGCATCATCCGCCAAAAGTTAATCTTGATGAAAAATTGAAATTGACTGATGCTCAAAAGGCAAAGGCTAAAACGATTAGAATGCAAGGTCGTGAAGAAATGGAGCCTATTATGAATGCTATTAAGACAAAGTTTGAACAAAAAGAACTTGTAAAACGTAGCACAGATATTACGACTGAAGCAAAAATGGAGCAAATCGAAAAATTAAATAACCAAATCAATGCTTTACATAAGCAGGCAAGAGATTTGAGAATTAAAAATGAAAAAGAGTTTGAGTCTATTTTGACTGCTTCTCAAAAGAAGGAACTTGATAAACTTAAAGCCGATGCAAAGAAGAATTTTGAGCAAAGAAGGCAAAAAGCATCTAATAAAAAATCGGCCCCTACGAAAAAATAACATACTCTCTTCCCTGCTCAAAGGGTTTCCCGATGCGGTGTAAATGTAATTCCTTAACTTACATTTAACCGCTAGGGCTAGGGGTAGGAATAAATGTAAATGTTATTTTATTAAAGAATTTTCTCTCTTTAAAGATATTGATTACATTACTGTTTTTGATTTATGATGTATTCAACAAAATGACAATAAGATGGAGTTGTTGAGGGCTTACTTAATAAGAAAACCGTCTTATTGGAAGAGGTTGACCAAACTGTCAACCTCTTTTACTTTTATTCTTCTATTAATTCATATAATGTTGGTGCGAGTTGAACAGGAACATTTCCTGTCGGTATTACAAGAACTTTTGCAGTTATGGTTTTATTTGCATATTCTATGCTTATAATATCTCCAACTTTAAGTTGTTTTGCAGGCTTTGCAATATTGCCATTAACAAAAACCCTTCCTAAATCAGAGATACTGTTTGCAACGGTTCGTCTTTTTACCAATCTTGAAACTTTTAAAAATTTATCAAGTCGCATCTTTCACCTATGATTTTATTAGTAAACTAGCCCCAATAACACCTGCTGTGTTGCCTAATTGAGCAGGAACAACCTGTACTGTTGAACCGGAAATTGGCATTGCACGTTTTACAAGTGTTTCTTTAATAGGGTTCATAAGGATATCGCCTGCTGCTGCAACCCCGCCCCCAATGATTATTTTTTCCGGGTTTAAAAGGTTTACTACACTTGCAAGCCCTATTCCGATATATTCCCCAACAATAGTGAATATTCTTTTTGCAACAGGGTCACCTTGTTTTGCTGCCTCTGATACAATGTATGGCGTTATATCAGGGTTAGCAAGTTCTCTGTATTTTGTTGACTTTCCGCCTTTAATGTATTCTTCAGCCATTGCAACTATGCTAGGTCCTGATGCAAAGGCTTCTAAACAACCTCTGTCACCGCAGCCACACAAAGGCCCACCTGTCATATCAAGTTTTATGTGCCCGATTTCACCTGCGGCATTACTCGCACCACGTACAAGTTTTCCGTTAACAATTAAACCTGAACCTATACCTGTGCCTACTGTAATACAAATAAGATTTTCACAACCTTTACCTGCACCAAAGTTTAATTCTCCAAGTGCTGCACATCTTACATCGTTATCTACTCTTGTTTTTATCCCAAATTCTTTTTCCATAATTTCTGCAATAGGTACATCAACCCAGCCGGGAATGTTAGGAGCCAGTCTTACTATCCCTTTTTGACAGTCGATTTGTCCTGGGAAACCAAACCCCATTCCTTCTATATCTTTTGGTTTTGAGTTCGTTTCCTGTAATAAGGTGTGGATTGCCTCTTTCATATTGTTTATTGTATATTCATATCCCATTTCCGCTCTTGTTGGGATAGAGTTTGAATATATTATACTGCCCTTGTCGTTTACAAGTGCGATTTTTACATTAGTACCGCCTACATCAATACCTATTCTGTTACCCATACTATTCTCTCCTTTTATTGTATATAATCTGATTTTATCTTAAACATTACTGTTCGTAAAGAAATAATATTTGTATATAGAATAAAAATGTTGTATAATTATTCCATAATAACAAATGAGGATAATATGGGTTTCTGGGACAAACTCAATAACTTTAAAGATAAAATAAACGAAGTTGAACATAATATTTACACCTCCCGAAAGGATTTAATGGAGGTGTATGAAAAGAATTTGCAACTTGAGGCTGAAATTAAAGAGCGTACCGAGGAATTAGAGGTTGCAAACCAAAGGCTTGTTACTGTCCAACATATTTGGGAAATGATGAATTCTTCTCAACCTTTGGCAAATGTACTTGATTCGATTGTTAATAGTTTGCAAGGTGAGTTAGGATACTTGTTCAGTTGTATTGTTCAGAAAAAAGTCGATAATAACGGTCAATATTTAGAGTTGCTGGCAGAGTCAAAATGTGATTTTTTAGAAAGAGTGTATGAGGTTCTCGGTAAGGCACTTTATGAAACAAGACTCCGTTGGAGAGAGGATGCCGATGTTGATTATCACATAGAAAATAATAAGATTTACCAAAGCAGAGATGTTTTATTCTCGCTTGATTATATTTTTCCTGATTTACCAAAAGGGATGATGCAAGACTTAATAAAAAAAACCGGAATGGCATCTTATATTCTTATTCCGCTGAAAAGTAACGGTAACCATTTTGCATCTTTGATTGTGTATTCATCTCGACCTGATGCACAGGCGGCAGAGCGTAATTTCTTAAAACTCTTTTCTAAACAAATTGAGTTGGCAATTACTGTTGCTAACCTTTTCCAAACTGTAAAAGATCAGGCTGTTACTGATGGCTTGACAGGACTTCATAACAGGAGATATTTTGAGGAAGAGGCACAAAAAGAAGTTTTGCGTGCTCAACGTCAAAATCAGAAATTTACTGTAATAGGTCTTGATTTAGACCATTTGAAACAAATTAATGATAACTATGGACACTCTTGTGGTGATATCGCAATAAAAACGGTTGCAGATGTTTTAAAACGTAATGCACGTTCAATAGATACTGCTGCCCGTATGGGAGGCGAAGAATTTAATATTCTGTTGCCCGGGGTTGATCATGTAGGTGGTTTGGTTGCCGCAGAGAGAATACGCAAGGCAATAGAGGATGTTGAAATCGATGTATTAGGTCATGTTACTGCAAGTGTCGGTGTCGCAACCTTTGGCGAACATTCTGATAATCTCAATGAGTTACTTGAACTTACCGATCAGGCTATGTATTCTTCAAAGAAAAACGGCAGGAATAGAGTTACTCTTGCAAATCCTGAAGATTTAGAATCGTGGCAGGATATTGCTATCGATTCATTTATTGAAATTCTTAAAAATAAAAAGATGCCTATTGATAAATCAGTTTCTGAACGCATGAATAAAATGTTAGGCAAACTTACTCTTGACCATGATGCTTTATACACTGTTTCTGATATGTTATCGGAATTGTATAATCCTAATCATAAAGTTGGTTCTTCTAAACAGAAGATTGTTGTTGCTAATCTGCTTGCAAAAAGATTTGAATTATCAAAGGAGGATACTGATAAGTTGAAGGTTGCTATCCTGCTTTATGATATTGGTAATATGATGTTACCAAAAGAGATTTTACAAAAACGCACTCCTTTGACAGATGAAGAAAAGGAACTTATTAAGACTCATCCTGTGATAGCAGCAAAAGAAATATTGTCGCCTATTGCAATAGTTCAGGATGTTATACCTATTATTGAGCATCACCACGAAAACTGGGATGGTTCAGGTTATCCTGCAAATGCATCAGGTCAAAGTATTCCATTGTGTTCTCAAATGGTTTTGATAATAGATGCATATTTTGCTTTGGTTGAGTCTCGTCCTTATAGAAAAGCAAAGACAAAGGAAGAAGCGCTTCAGATTATTAAAGATGGTATAAATACAAAGTGGAATGCAAAGATTGCACAAGAGTTTATTTCTATAATATCTCAAGATTAGATATAGTTTTTAATTGTGGGTATTTTCATACAATTATTTAAAAAGTCTATTGTGTTAACTTTTTCTGTGTATAAGTATTTAAAAAAGTTTAAATATCCTAAATCTCTTGCACTGACAATTACATTTATTTCAAACCCTTCTGAACAAAATGGTTCATAATCGTAGGTTACGTAACTGTTATATTTGCTTTTCCATTCTTTCTTTTCAATTCTGCAGTTGTTTTCTTCTGCAACATCTTCGAACCAGTCCATTATGTCTTTGTTTACATTTTTAAATTCTAAATATCTGGTTGGGAAATTTTTCATTTTTCTGTTCTCCATATAAAAATTGTATCTTTATATGAAAACAGTTAAATTCCCATTTTGGATAATTTTATGGATAAAAAACTTACCCTTATAGGTTAAGAATAAAAAAAAAGCAGTCTTTTGACTGCTTTTTTTTTGTTATAAATATTACCATTTTGTTTTTTTATAAAAATTATCAAGAGCATCTTTCATATTGTTAGGTGTTTTATATTCGTCATCCTCTGACCTTTTATCAGGTGCGGTTGGAGTTCCATATATAAATCTGTTATATATGGATAACAGAACATAAATCATAACAGATGATGCCCCAACAGCAAGCATAGCGATAATAAATTTCATTGCCAGTTCTCTTCTGCTCATAGGTTGCTTTGTTTGAAGAGGTGTGTCAACAGGCAGGTTTTGAACAGCATCAGTAGTTGCAACATTTTCTGCACTAACAGGTGTTATTATAAACATTAGTCCTGTTAACATAAGTATTAATGATTTTTTGATAATATTTTTTATCATATTATTTCGCTTTCTTTGATGTTCTTGTTGTTTTCTTTGCCTTGCTTTGACCTCTGTTTGGTCGGCGTGTTTTCTTTGCCGGTTCTTTTTTTGACTTCTCTTCTTTTTCGTCTGCTTCTTTAACAATTTCTTCTGATTCCGGTTGAACGTCAGGTTCTTCTACCTTTTGTTCAGGTTCTTTTGGTTCAACCTTAACCTCAATTTCTCCGTCTTGAGGGATTATATTTTCAGAGGTTTCTAAAGTTTCTTCGCTTTTAATAACCTCTTTTGCTTTTTGTTTGTTGAATTTTTGACGTCTTCCTTTTGTTGTTTTTTTGTTTGCTTCAAGGATGTCGTTTTCTTCCTGTGCAGTAGCAGAAGGGTTCTCTACCTGAATATTAACCTCAATTTCCTGAACAGGTTGAGTTTCTATGATTTCTTCTTCAACCTCCGGTGCTGATGCTCCTTTTTTGTTGAATTTTTGGTTATTATTCTTTTTGAAACCGCTTAAAGGTAATTTCATTTTAGCCGCTTTTGCTCTGTATTCGCCCTCTGCTGTCGGTGAAGCATATTTAATATCCTCCATAATATATCCGTTCCCTTGACAGTGAGGACATTTTTTAGCGAATACTTCTGCCAGTGCCTGACCTTGTCTGTGACGAGTTAATTCCACAAGTCCTAAATCTGATAACTGACCAACTTGAGGTTTTGCTTTATCAGGCTCAAGGGCAAGTTCTAATTCCTCCATCATTGCTAATTTATCAACACGTGATGTCATATCTATAAAGTCAACAATAACCATCCCGCCGATATTCCTCAAACGTAATTGACGAGCAATTTCGTGAACTGCCTCAATATTTGTTTTAAGAATAGTTTCATCTTGTGTTGCAGAACTTACAAATTTTCCACTGTTAACATCGATAACAGTTAACGCTTCAGTTTGTTGGATAAATAGATATCCGCCTGATGGCATATTAACTTTAGTTTGTAATGCTGCTTTGATTTCTTTGTGAATATCCATCGCTACAAGTAAAGGTTCTGAGCCTTTAAACAGTGTAATTTTAATATCTCTGTTCATGTGCCATGTTTGTAGTAATGTTTGTAATCTGTTCATTGCAAATGCTGTATCAACAATAATTTCCTGAGTATCTTCCGTACAAGCCTCACGAATAACTCTGTAAAGCAAGTCCTGATCACGATACAGAAGTGCAGGTGCAGTTACGGTTTCTGCTGCTGTTACAATATTGTTCCATTTTTCCAGCAAGATTTCCAAATCTTCCTGAATATCTGCTTCTGACTGATTTTCAGCCTCGGTTCTGATGATAACTCCAACCCCGACAGGCTTTAGCAGGCTTACGATTGATTTAAGTCTTGCTCTTTCTTTTACTGTTGAGATTTTACGGCTTACATTGATACCTGCTTCGTTAGGCATAAGCACTAAAAATCTCCCCGGCAGACTAATTTCTGTTGTTACGCGAGGACCTTTGTGTCCTGTCGGTTCTTTTACGACCTGAACAACAAGTTTTTCTTTTGGGGCTAACTTGTCTTGTAAAGCACCTTTTTTCATAACGTCTTGTGCGTGTAAAAAGCCCATTTTGTCAGAGCCTACATTTACAAAGGCTGCATCAATACTTGGCAATACGTTTTCTACCTGTGCTAAATATACATCGCCCAGTAAAATCTCCCCTCTGTTAATAAAAAATTCTGAAACTTTGCCGTTTTCTAGTACGGCAGCAATGTTATCACGTTCTGCGATAACAATTTTTTGACCTTGTTCTGTGTTTTTCATTGGTAAATCCTTTAATTAACTATAAAACTCTTAATTCTTTGTCAAAAAAGCGTACTCTGGTAATATCAGGAATAAATTTGCTATTTATTTCCCCGGTAATTTCCTTTGCCACAATATTGATAAAGTCATCAATTCTGACAGGTGGAATTTCGCCCTGTTGACCGGTTCTTAATACTATGAATAAACAGTTGTCCTCAAATCTGTACGATTTTATTGAGTTTTTAATGTTTATTGTTTTCTCTAAACCTTTTTTGTTTTTCTTCGTGATTAAAATTTCATCAGAAGAACAAACTTTGTCTATATTATACTTAATATCTTCTATTTTGTAAAGTTCTGATATTGAATAAAAATCAACTTTGTATTCAGCCCATTGAACAGTTGTATCTATTGATGTTACGTTCTTATTAAGTTTTTTAACCTCAAGAACTTTTGCATTTTCGTGCATAACTTTTGTTAATTCTTCTTTTATTTTTTCAGTAGAAGTATCCTCAAGTAACTCAATATCAATCAACTCTCCGTCACTTTCAATAAATAAAGGCAGTGCAACCCCCATTGATACTTTCATTGTCGGGTTATATCCCATAGAAAAGGCAATGTTTAGGTTTGTCCTTGAGAGTGCTTTTAAAAAAGTGTTTTGCCAGTCGAGGTGGGAAAAATATTTTAATATCCCCTGTTTTGTAATTTTTAATCTATATCGGTGCAAAACACGATTATTTTCTTTTGTGCAAACTGACGGGTCTTTTCTTTCTTCAATAACAAGTTTTTGAGCCTGTTCACTCGGAGTAAACGGTTCAGCCATAACTTTTCCTGTATGCATACTGAAACAAACCCCGCAACTTACACATCGGTTCTGGCAAGTAGGTTGAAGATTTAACTCATTTGGCTGGTTAAAGGCTTTTTTATATTCACTTTTTAGCCATTCTTTGTTTACTCCGATATTGATAAAATCCCATGGTAAATCATCTGTTAATTCGTAGGTTTTTTGAGCCTTTTCTTCCAGTGAGAACCCACATTCTTCCGCAGTTTCTCTCCAGACATTTTTATCAAAATATTCTCCCCAAGCATCAAGATAACATCCTTTCTTATAAAGTGCTTCAACATATTTGCAAAGACTGTCATCCCCTCTTGTCATAACGGCTTCTATCTGTGAAACATATTTTTCGTGGTAATTGATTTTTACCCCTTTTATTTTGTCTGTTTTTGACTTTAAATACTTAATGTGTTCCGTAACTTTGTCTAAATCAGTCTGCCCGCACCATTGGAATGGTGTAAAAGGTTTTGGTACAAATATTGATAGTGTGCAGGTTATGTCAAATCCGTGTTTTAGTCCTTTTTCTTTTTTTAACTGTTTTGTTCGGTATCTTATTGTACTTAACAGTCTTGCCATTTCATCCATATCTTCAAGGGTTTCGGTCGGTAGTCCTGATATAAAGTAAAATTTGATTTTTGACCACCCGTTTTCATAAAGGGTTAAAACAGCGTTAAGAATTTGTTCTTCTGATATGTTTTTCTTGATAACATTTCTTAATCTTTGACTTCCTGCTTCAGGAGCGAGGGTCATTGTAGATTTTCGGACACTCTGAACAAGGTTTGCAAGTTCAAGGTTAAAACCGTCAATTCTTTGGCTTGGCAAGGATACAGAGATATTTTTCTTATTAAAATCAACGGATAACTCTTTTATTACGTTGTTTATATTTGCATAATCGTTTGATGATAGTGAAAGCAGAGAATATTCATCGTATCCTGTGTTTTTGACTAATTCTTTTGTGATATCAACAATATCTTCTCCTGAACGCTCTCTGATAGGAAGTGTCACGTGTCCGGGTTGGCAAAAACGACACATTCTCCCGCAGCCTCTTCTTATTTCAACAACTGCTCTGTCCTGAACGGAACTCGAAAACGGAATAGGGTATCTTGTCGGAGCAGTTTCTTTTTTTAGTTGGGCAATACGCTTCGTAACAGTTTGTGTCAATCCTTTTATCCATATTCCTTCAAGTTTAGAAAGAGCCTCTAATTTTTCTTTTCTCGATTTGTTTTTGGTTTCTTTTATAACATCGCAAATCTCGATTATGATATCTTCTCCGTCACCTATGATAAATGCATCTATAAAATCTGAAACAGGCAGAGGGTTATATGTGCATGGGCCTCCTGCAATGATTATGGGATGTTCATCGTTTCTTTCAGAGTTTTTGTAAGGTACTTGTGCCATTTCCAGCATTTTTAAAACGGTCGGGTAAGACAGTTCCCACTGTAATGAAAACCCGATAATGTCAAAATCTTTTGCGTTCTTTTTTGATTCAAGTGCATATAGAGGATTTGGCTTAAAATCAGGTTCAGGTGCATATACTCTGTCTGCCATATATGAATCTGTTTTATTTATTTGTTCATATAAAACTCTGACTCCAAGATTACTTATTCCAATTTCGTATTTGTCGGGAAAGGCAAGTAAAACTCTGACATCAGCAGAGTTAAAATCTTTGTTGTAGGACAAAAATTCCCCGCCAACGTATTGATATGGCTTTGTGCAGTTATGTAACGCTTCTTTTTGTTCTCTAAAAAAACAAGTCATTATGCTAAATCTTCCGGTATGTACTTTTCTATTTCAATAATTGTCCCTTTTAATGTATCATTATCAAAGGCTTTTAAAAATTTTAGTAAATCTGCACTTTTAATATCATAGTTATAAAGGCATGTTTCTCCGTCAACTTCTCTCATAACCGATACTATATAGTGGCATTTTTTTGCATAAGATGTCAGATTTGATTTTACAAATTTTTTACCGTTAGAATCTCTTTTAAGTTTAACATAGTTAAAGCCTGCAAAGAATTTTATTTTTTCTTCGGTTTCCTGTGGCAAATCGTTTATATGTCTTTTGAACATATTTATGACTTTTTCATTTATCTCTTCTGACATTCCCTACTCCTCATCTTATTCTATTAAACTATATAAAATTATAGAGTACAAGAATTTTGTAAAAAATTTACAATTATT
>CAMHDG010000022.1 GCA_946183815.1 uncultured bacterium
TTTAACGATAAAGAGGTAAAAATGTTCATTTTTTGTTAAGGAATGTTAAATTATTGTTTAGAGGCTTTGCCTCTAAACAATAATTTACAGTGAATAGTGAATGGTGAATAGTGAATAGGAGAACTTTACTTGTTAAGTTCGTCATTGCGAAAAAATTTTAACAAAATTTTTGAAGCAATCCAGCCGATTTGTTTAAATATTTTAACAGCCTTCGGCTGTTATATTTTGCAAGTTTACTTGCAAATTCCTATTCACTATTCACCATTCACTATTCACTAAAGGGCAACTTCGTTGCCCGCTAAACAATAATTTACACATCTTGACTAAAATCTCGACCGCCGACTATACGCAGGTGTCTGTCTTTACCTTCGCCAACAGAACGGCTTTCCAGATTGTGTTGTTCTACTAGTGCGTGTTGGAGTTTCCTTATTTGTTGGTTTTGAGGGTTAAGTTCTATGTTTTTTGCCCCTGCTAAAATCTTATTAATCGCCGCTTTTGCCTCATCTAAGGCACGCTCTGCATCATCATAGTAGCCGTGTATTGTTTCGTGTGTATCATCTTCAACACAAAGTGCATCTTTTAATACTTTTTGTATTTGTGCCATTGAGTTTGTTTTTACGAAAAATACTTGCAGTCTGTATTCATTAGCGGTTGATAATATCTTTGCACCGCCTTTTGCAAAGTTTTTGTGTGCAATAACTAAATCTGCATCATCAATGTTACGTGTGAGTTCTGCATTAAGATCCAGTCTTTCTATCGCTTTTTCAACAATAGTTCTCGATACTGCATAAAGATATATTTTCTTTATAGGTTTAACGCTTTCAACATATTCTTTTCTTGAAAAACTGAATTTAAGTGTGTCCTCAGGTTTTTCGAGTAATTGAGTTTCAATCTTGTTAATTTGTTCAGCGACAACTTTAACATTATCAGCAGTAACATTATCGTCTTGTTGGACCTTTCTGATTTCCGGTCTTATAGGCCATCCTCTTAAAATGTAGTCAACAGCCTCTGACGTGTTTTTATATACAGCGAGAGTGTTTCTGTCAATAATCTCAATAACAATATCAAACGTAGGTTGTTTTTCTCTTTCGAGAACAGTTTTTTGTGAGGCTCTGCGTTTTGCCTCATCGTCACCTAATGTAACTGACTGAATGCCACCTACTAAATCTGATAATGTAGGGTTTTTAATGAGGTTTTCAAGAGTGTTCCCGTGAGCAGTTGCAATAAGCATAACCCCACGTTCAGCAATGGTTCTTGCTGCTTGTGCCTCTGCCTCCGTTCCTATTTCGTCAACTACAATAACTTCCGGAGTGTGATTTTCAACCGCTTCAATCATAATATCTTTTTGAAATTCAGGTTGTCGAACCTGCATTCTTCTTGCTGAACCTATTGCAGGATGAGGAATATCTCCATCCCCCGCTATTTCGTTGGATGTATCAACGACAACGACTCGTTTACCAAGTTCATCAGCAACTAAACGTGATATTTCACGTAGTTTTGTTGTTTTTCCAACCCCCGGACGACCTAAAAATAATATGCTTTTACCCATTAAACAAAAATCTTTGATACAAGCGATAGTCCCCGTTACAACTCTACCAACCCTGCATGTCAACCCCACTACTTTTCCTTGCCTGTTCCTTATTGCACTAATTCTGTGCAATGTCCCCGGAATCCCTGACCTGTTATCTGTCGTAAATTCAGGCAGTTTGCTCGTGACGGCTTCAATGTCCTCAATCGTGATTTCTCCCGTATCAAGTTTATCTATCTTCCCGTCTGCGTGGCGAATTTCGGGTCGCCGTCCGATGTCCAGAACAATCTCTATAACATCTTCCATTTTGGAATACGTAATCTGACTTTTGATTTTGTCAGGCATAACTGCTAACAGTAAGTTAACATCGTTCTGAAATTGTAGGTTGCTCATTAATTTATCATATCTCCAACAGAATTATAACATATCTTTCTTAAGTTTTCATTTTATACATTATTTTTTGATGATAAATCAACTGTATGAGGTACTACCTCTGGGTTTCATTATGTTTTATATAACATTAAGTTTTGTATAGTTTGGGTCTTTTACAAAGTTCGATAGTTGTTGAGTAATGTTGGATACTTAGGGTGCACATTGCCCTACTATCTAAATTCCCTGAATACATGTTTTTATAACATATTATTAAGTATTGTATATTTAATAAAATAGTATAAAAATATGGTATAACTCGTCTGTAAATATGGTATCATTGTCCTATGAGTATATCTAAATCAAAATTACATGATTACCTTGATGATTTTAAAAAGAGGGTAGATGCACTTTCTTCTGACGGTGTGGATTTTAATAACACAGATGGAATTGATTTAATAATATCCCTTTATGATGAAATATCTTCTTTTTTGATTGATGCAAAAGGGATTCCTGATGTGGTTAGAAAGTACATTATATCAAAGGAAGAGGAAAAATTGCCTGATGAGTATTCTGCTCTTTTTGCCCTAAACAGACTTTATGAGGCTATAAGGTTGTCTGCCAAAAAACAAATAGACTCTTATGTGTCAGAGAAAAATTATTCTGAAGCAATAGAGATTTTCTCTAAAGCCTTAAGATTTGATGTTAGAAATATAGAACTTATCGAATACATTGAACCTGTTTTTAAAGACTATGGGCTTAATAATGAATTGATAGATTTGTATAAAGTTGAATTTGTTTATACCCTAAACCCGTTATGTTTTGAAAAAGCGGGCGATATTTATTATGAGGCTAATGATTTTAATTCTGCAATAGATTCTTATTTGAATTGTGCTGAAATTAGCGAAAACTATCTTTCCATATACGAAAAACTTGCTGATGTGTTCGGAAAAACAAATGATGAAACAAGCAAAAATGCTTGCCTTGAACAGATAAAGAGGATAAAAGATGGATTATAAGAAAGAGTATATCAAGACAAAGTTAACTGAATTAAGCAACTCTTATAAGTCTGTTGCAATTTTATCTGATTACGCAATTAAGACGAATGATTTTAAACTTGTTTACTCTCTTTTTTGTGAATTAAAGAGTATCTTTAATAAGATTTTGTTATTTGTTAAAAATAATTGTCCAAAATCTATATATGAAAAAGTTGAGAATTTAGACACAGAGAATTTACCAGATTATTTTGAACCTTTAAAGACTGTGGATATTTATTCAAAAATATTGTCTTTAAAATATCCGAATATCGAAACTGATAATCCAAAAGAAAAAATAATGTTACATAAAATGGGGATAGAGTTTAATCCAACAGAAGAAATCTCATATTTGGGTATAGCAAAAATATTACTGGAGGAAAAGAAATATCCGCAGGTAATAAAACTATGTGAGTATATAAAAACAATCTCTGATACTGCACCTGTTTGGGAGATATTAGGTGATACTTACAGAGAATTAAAAGATTATGGTAAATCAATAGATGCATATTCAAAATACCTTGAACTTAATGAAAAAGATGCAGAAGGCGAGGCAAAATTAGCAGAAACTTATGAGGAAGCACTAAAATAGATGACAAAAAATGCAATTTTTAGTTTGAATAATATAATAATGTCGGCATATCCTGAAGATAAAGACTTATTCAGGACACTTTCCGATGAGAATAATTTAATGTTAACTTTCGTGGATAAAAAGTTGGTTTCGGAATTTGAGGATATAAAATCAGGGAAACAGATTACTTATGACCCGCAAAGCACTCCAACACTTGAAGATGCGGTTTTATGTTCTAATACAGGCTCTTTTGGTCAGTCGTTTTGGGAGTTTTTTCGGTTGTACAGGCAAAACCCCGCTGATGATAGTTTATTAAAATCTGCAATAACTAATTTGCTTATGCTAAAGGGTTATGATGTCGTGTTAGACCATTTTTCTTCAATCTTAAAAGAAAAGATGAACGATGACCCTGAAATTATGAATATGCTTGCGTCTGCCTATTTTTTGACTCAGGAACATTATGAAGAAGCACTTCCTTTATACGAAATGTTGAAGGAGGTTTATCCTGATAGTGTTATGGTGTTTTATCGCTTGGCACTTTGCTATGAAAGATTATATCAGGATAAGTATTTAGATAAGCAGTTAGAATATGCTAAAAAAGCATACGAAATTAGTGATGATGAGAATATTCCTCACGAACTTTTGGCAAAGTATTATTATCGTTCGGGGAATAAGAAAGAGTGCTTAAAATGTTTTGACCATATATTAAAGAACGAACCATCCCCTGAAAACAAAGTTGCTTATGGCAGATTTTTAATGAAAGAAGGCTTTATTTCGGAGGGGTTTAGAGCGTACTTATCTCGGTTTGATACAGGAAAAGTTGCGTATCCTGTTTTGTTGACTGCTGATAAACGATGGAACGGAAAAAGTGATTTGTCTTCGTCTGTTGTAATAGTTCACTATGAGCAAGGGTTTGGGGATTCTGTTATGTTTTCCAGATATATCCCTAAAATATCAAGACTTGCAAAAAAAGTTATATTTGTTGTTCAGAAGAATTTGATTCCTGTTTTTAAATCGTCAGGTTTTGATAAATATTGCGAAATATTGTCGCATGAGGCAGATGTAAATTTGAACATTACTTTAGAGGATACAAACAAGTCTGTTATGTATAGCAAGGGGCAGGGAATGGGCAAAATTCCTCACGATTATCATATCCCTCTGTTAGATACTCCGTATCTTTTTGAAGAAGCCCCTGATAAAATGGAGGAGGCAGAAGGGTATTTAAAAACCGATCCAAAAAAGGTTCAGGAATTTAGGGAAAAATATATAAACAAAAACGATAAAATAAAAGTTGGGCTTGCTTATCACGGAACAAAAGATTCGTTATTAACCTATCGTGATATATCTGTGAAAAAGTTCTTACCTTTATTGAAAATGGATAATGTTGAATTTTATTCGTTCCAGTCTGATGAGTATGCACAAGAATTGCAGGAGTTGGATAAGTCTGTTAAGATAACAGATTTAGGTAAAGTGTTCAAAAACTTTGAGGATACTGCCTGTGCAATGGACTGTATGGACTTAATTATTTCAACTGATAATGTTGTAATGAATCTTGCAGGGGCACTGGGAGTAAGAACTTATGCTCTGTTCAATAAGTTTACGGAATCCCGCTGGTATTCGGTTGACGGCGATGATATCGGCTGGTATAAATCTGTAAAACCATTCCACGCAAAAACCTTTAATGACTGGGATAATTTGTTGACAGAGGTTAAAACGGAAATGGTAAAAGAATTTAATTTATAAATGAAAAAACGGGATAAAAATTTATCCCGTTTTTTATAGTGATTTTTAATCCCTATTTTGCTAACTTTTTAGCAGCAAGAGTAAGTCTTGATTTTTTTCTAGCAGCGGTGTTTTTGTGTAAAATCCCTTTAGAAACCGCTTTGTCGCATAATTGGTATGCTTTTGATAAAGCAGTGTTAAAAGCATCTTTATCATCACCTGATGCTAATTCAAGAACTTTCTTTATAGCAGTCTTGATTGAAGATTTCCAAGCAACATTTCTTTGTCTGTTTGCTTCTGCTATTAATACTCTTTTCTTTGCTGACTTAATGTTTGCCATTTTTTTATCCTTTCAAATTTGTACCGAAGCCTGCGATTAATGACTTCGCATCTTCGTTACGAGGATGTGAGTAATATTATTCTATTTGGTAAAGATTTAATTGCAAGTAAATTATTGTTTAGAGGCTTTGCCTCTAAACAATAATTTACCTTCTTCCCCAAACCCCAAAAAAGTGATAAGATATAAATATGGTTTCAAATTATGCAGAGTATGTAGAAAATATAAGAATGAAGGTAAAAAATCGGCTTGATAATACAAGACTTTATACCTTCAAGGGTACAGTATCAAAACTGCTGGGGTTAACCGTTGAGGTTAAGTTGCCGGGGTTGAAAATAGGTGATTTATGCTATATTGAAACAAATGACGGACAAAAGAAGCCTGCTGAGGTTGCTGCCTTTAAAGGTGAAATTGCTCAATTATTATTGCTGTTAGACGGTGCCGGTATAGGTCAGGGCAGTTTGGTTGAAACAACGGGGAATCCTATTTGTATTCCTGTTGGAGATTTTCTTTTGGGCAGGTTGATTAACCCTATGGGTGAACCGATAGATGGAAAGCCTCTTAACACAGATGGTGCTCTGTGGCGAAATATAGAAGGCCCACCACCTGGGCCGTTTGAAAGACCTATTATTACAGAGATGTTCTCGACAGGTGTCCGAGCAATAGACGGTTGTATGACAATGGGTTGCGGACAGCGTTTAGGTTTGTTTGCAGGCTCAGGTGTAGGTAAAAGTACCTTGCTTGGTATGATTGCACGTAATTCTGATGCTGATGTTAACGTAGTTGCACTAATCGGAGAACGTGGTCGTGAGGTTAAAGAGTTTGTTGAAGACTCTCTTGGTGTTGAGGGGATGAAAAAATCAGTTCTTGTTTGTTCAACAGGTGACCAGCCCCCACTTATCAGGCAAAAGGCTTTGTTGACCGCAACGGCTGTCTGCGAATATTTTAGAGATCAGGGTAAAAAAGTTTTCTTAATGACAGATACCGTTACCCGTTGTGCTATGGCGGGTCGTGAGGTCGGTCTGTCGTTGGGTGAACCTCCTACAATGAAAGGTTATCCTCCTTCTATTTTCTCGTGGTTACAAAAGGTGCTTGAACGTGCCGGTAACAGCCCTAAAGGTTCTATTACCGCTCTATATACCGTACTTATGGAGGGTGATGATATTTCTGACCCTATTGTTGATATTGTGCGTGGGATTGTTGACGGTCACATTTTCTTATCAAGAAAAGTTGCTGAATCTAACCATTATCCCGCTATTGATGTTCTTGGAAGTATTTCTCGTTTGATGTCCGCTATTGCTTCTCCGGAACATAAGTCAGCGGCGGGGAAGATGAGAGCAATGCTTTCTTTATATAGGGAAAATAAAGACTTAATTGATGTTGGGATGTATCAGCCGGGCAGTAACCCGAAACTCGATATTGCAATAGAAATGATGCCGCAAATTAATGCGTTCCTTCAGCAAAGAACATCTGACAGTGTTACAATGGAATCCACTATTCAGACATTAGTTGATATGATGGCTAATGTCGATATTTAGTATTTAATAGTGAATAGATGTTCCGTTATTGGTTTTGTTTTTTTTTATTTTATCTATTTATTTGTTGAATTATGCAGGTTTTCCCAAAGAACTTTGAAGAAGTTTGGTTTTGTCGGATTGTTTGGTCTTATCATTCCAAATGATAAGATTGGTACAATGTATTTTGCCCCAGGTTTTTCGTAATATGGTATTCTTGCAGGGTTATAGATAGTTTCTTTGTTAGAATAGTCTGCATAATATTCATCATAAAGAAAACCCTTTTGCCAGTTAGGTTTTTTACGTTTTTTTAAATCTTTTTCAGGAATATCAAAACGCTGTTTTTCTACCTCTGTAGAGGTTTTATTATCCCAGCGGTAATAGTCTATGTTTCTCTTTTGTCCTAATTCTTTCGTATCAGCCTCTCTAAATCTGGTAGAGGTCAACAGGCGTGAATCTTCATATAAATGGTTATCTATTAGGGTTGCTTTTACTCTGTCAATAACGGTTTTGCTATCGTGAAAATCATCAAGAGTATGACCATGACGGGTATATATCATATTTATTTCTGTGTTAGGTGTTCCTTTTGGGTTTTTTAATAATTCATAACCTTCTTTTCTTTTTTGCATCGCATATTTTGCCATTCTAACCTGTTCAGGCGATAGTCCTAAAATTTTCCCTATCATAATTGCTCCCCGTAAATTGATTTGCAAAACGATTTTATAAAAAACAGGCTATAATGTCAATTTAATTGAGTTTGTGATAAGATAGTCGTGTTTAAATAATTAGGGAAATAAAAATGCGAATAGAAAATAATGTTTCAACAAGACCGACATATACGGCAAATGTGGCAAAAACAAAGGTTCTAACTGATGCTATGGGGTATATGGAAAAATATTCTGATGCAAAAGGTGATTGGTACAATACGGCACAAGATTTGAAATTGACAAAAAAGATAATAAAAGCGTTTAAAAAGCACCCTTCTCCTGAAACAGTTATGATAGGTGAAACTTTTAGATACGGCGAATTGTTTAATGCAAGAGGGGTAATAAGTTCAAGCAAGGCAACATTAATTGATACAGAACCTGCAAGAAGTGACAGTATTGCTCATGTTATGAACATTATGAGAAGAATTATTGACCCTGAAAATAAGAAGTCATTTAACAAACTTATGGGAGAAGAATATTCAAAAGATTATCAGCCTTGGTGGGATAAAAATATTAAACCTATCTGGGCTGATGTGAGTGAAAGATTTAGAGAGAGCACCTTTTTTGAAGGAAACCATGACAAGCAGTTTAATCGTGATTTTAATGCCCAGTCCGGTGAAAAAACCAATGTTACAAAAACATTAATAGAGGGTATGTTTGCTCATTATAATAAAAAACCTCCTGTTGAAGAAACAACTCAGGAACTGGGAAAAAGTGTGCGAACATCCCAAGAGGTGCAACCCGATAAATACCAGAAAATCGGCGATGGAATCGCCAACTTTTTAAGAAAAGTTTTCGGATAGAAAATTTCAAGAAAATTTCTGCTTTACAATTAAATATGTTTCTATTACAATATGAAATATCCAAACAACGAACATGGAGGAATGCCAGAGTGGTTGATTGGAGCAGTCTTGAAAACTGTCGTACCTTCACGGGTACCTAGGGTTCGAATCCCTATTCCTCCTCCATTTAAGACCATCAAAACCGATGGTCTTTTTTGTTGCTGTAAAGATGTATTAAATGGTGCAGATTGCAATTTTCAGACAGTTTGCAATTTTTGTAAAGCCCGCTCATATCAAAGGTTTTGGTGGTCGGAATTGGTTTGACTAGAATAAAGCAAACTGCTCACTCTTGCACTTTTTCTTTATTTTAACTGCTCGCAATTTCACTTGATTTGACAAGGGTTTTCAGAATTTTTAATCAGTTTGCAAATTTTGGGATTTTTGAGATTTTGTTTTTGAGTAAAATTTTATAAAAATTTATTGTTTTTCATTATCAATAAAAAATGCATTTAATAAATCTGCGTTATTTATCTGATTTGTTTCTTAACTCGTTATACAGATCAGCCAACAATAATTCTTTTAGGAATTTGAGTTTATCTGCATTTTCAAATAGTCCTTTGAAGAAACTGTCATTTTCTTCATATCTGTTCATTGCTATATTATCAAATCGTTTATCTGATAATGCATTAAATACAGTTTTATTTCCGGTCTTTGCCGAATTTACTATTTGTGGATCTTTCATCATATCCGCTTTTAATTGGGCTAATACTTTATCCTGCTCTGTAAAACTTGTTCCGAATTT
The DNA here is from genome assembly GCA_946183815.1 of uncultured bacterium. GTDB lineage: Bacteria > Cyanobacteriota > Vampirovibrionia > Gastranaerophilales > Gastranaerophilaceae > UBA2883. The sequence continues at coordinate 9,367 of CAMHDG010000022.1, forward strand.
CTTATTAAATTTATCAATAATTTCAGACAAAGTATCTTTTTCTTTGTTTGAACCTGCTGCACCACCATCTTTTACAGGAGGAATAAGTCCTTCAGAGTTTTCTAATGTAATTTTACCTTCTGCTGTTTTTTGCAATTTGTAATACTCAAGTAATAAAACATCATTAAGATTTACTTTTTCTCCGCCATCTTTAGGCAAGACCTTTGATAAAAACTTTGTGAATACATAAAGTTTTTGCATATCTTTATCAAACATACGACAAACCTGTATTACAAAAGAATAAGTCCTATTAAATGAATGTAATAATGATTTAAATTCATCTTTCTTTTTGTCTTCTAATACTTCATATCTTTGAAGTGCAGGAGTTAGTAAAGATGATAACATATCAAGTGTCGGGTTTGTTTTTTGATAGAACTTTTTAGCAAAATTTTCCACTTCGTTTTGCTGATATACGTGGAAATCTTCTAATTGTCGTTTCAAGGAGTAAACTAAATTAGGATCTGTTTCTTCTTCAAGAACTGTTGTTTCGTAGAATGGTTGGAATGATTTTTGAATTTCTTCTTGAGTATTTGCAAAATCAAGAACAAATGTATCTTCTTTTCCTTTCATTGTACGATTCAATCTTGATAATGTTTGTACGGCTTTTACACCATTTAACTTTTTATCTACGAACATTGTGTGTAATAATGGCTCGTCAAACCCTGTCTGATATTTTTCAGCAACAATAAGCATATCAAAATCATCGTGGAAGGCTTTTTTAAGTTGGTTTTCCTTTATACCGTTAATTTTTTCTTCTGTCCAATCTTTTCCATCATCTGTAACAGTACCTGAAAATGCAACTAATACATCTAAATCACTGTAATTGTGTTCTTCAATGTATCTTTTGAACTCAAATAAGTATCTTACTGCGTGTAATCTTGATGCCGTAACTACCATTGCTTTTGCTCTGCCGTCAATTTTATTTTTTGTAATATCTCTAAAGTGTTCAATTATGATGGCAGTTTTTTGTGCAATGTTGTGAGGGTGCAGACTTTCAAACCTTGAAACTGCTCTTTTATAGTATTGTTTATAAGTTGTATAATTTTGAAGAACATCTAAAATAAAGCCTTCTTCAATAGCTTGCCTCATTGAATAAATATGAAATGCTCTGTAATTTCCGTTTTCTTGCTTTTCGCCGAATAGTTGAAGTGTCTTATTTTTAGGTGTTGCCGTAAAAGCAAAGAATGATAAGTTTTTATGCATGCCATGAGTGGATAATTCTTTTACCAAATTATCTTCGTAATCTTCTGTTTTGCTTTCTTCTTCGGCTTCTTCACGAGCATATTGTTCCAAAACTTCTTCACTATCACCCAAAGCAACTTTCAATTTCTTTGCGGCTTGTCCTGTTTGAGAGGAATGGGCTTCATCCACTATTACTGCGTATCTTTTGCCTGTTGCTTCAACATCCTGATAAATATATGGGAATTTTTGCAAAGTTGTTATAATAATTTTTGCTCCGTCATTAAGTGCTTGTTTTAAGCCCGCCGAACCGTCTTTTACAGGTCTTACGACACCATCAACGTGGTCGAATTGATAAATCGTATCTTGTAATTGACTATCAAGAATTTTTCTATCTGTTACAACAATTACTGAATTAAAAATAACTTCGTCATTTTTGTCGTGCAAACTTTGTAAACGGTGAGCAAGCCAAGCAATAGAATTTGATTTTCCACTTCCGGCACTATGTTGTATCAAATAATTTTTACCGCTTCCGTTTTCTTTAACATCAGCGAGTAATTTTGTTACAACATCTAATTGGTGATAACGAGGGAAAATCATTGTTTCTTTTTTGCCTGTTATCTTACCGTCTTTGTCTTTTATATCTTCAACTTTTAAGTGCATATATTTGTGT
>CAMHDG010000023.1 GCA_946183815.1 uncultured bacterium
TAATTGTTTTGTTCGGCAGAGTCACCATCTCCACCATATTCATTATTATTCAAATATTTCGTATATGATGGGGTCCTCGTACCCAAGAGTGCTATTGCACTCCGTGGCTTCTTCCCTCTCACAAAACAATAATTAATTGTTTTGTTCGGCAGAGTCACCATCTCCACCATATTCATTATTATTCAAATCAGACGGCTAATAAAAATAAATTGACTAATATGTTGGCACACGCAACTGACACGGCTAATATCGACAGATACGGCTATCTCAATTATATCGAAGAAACAGAGATAGAGAAAAATAAAAACTATACTACGTTAGCGAATAGTAAATTAAATGAACTAAATAGAGTAAGTGATGAGTTATCATTAACTATGCACGGTGATTATAATTTGCAAAAAGGGGTAATTGGCTTAATCAGAGTAGAACAATTAGATTTAAATAGACGTTATATTATAAAGGGGTCAGAACACACAATAGCAGGACCAACAGAGAAAGTAAAAATTTCACTAAATCAATTTGATGGAAATTTTGCGGGATGAGCAATCATATAATCAATTAAAGGAACAGTAACCTCTCTTTGATATGCTCCTACGGGTGCAGTTGTTTCAACGTGATTAGGTCCAACTTTTTTTAATGGGTATTTTTTATAGAAATCTGCTTTAAGTTTTTCGTAATATTTTTGTACTCCGTTATCAGATGTGTAGGTAATATTATCATTACAGCCCTCGTAATAAGTACCGGTTGCAAACACCGGTAAAGATAGAGTTAATACACATAACAAAATAATTACTTTTTTCATTTTATCATTTCCTTTTCTTTCTTTACTGTAGGCAATTAGAGGATAAGCGCTATTTTATCCTCTTTCCTGCCTTTTTATTATAATCAATAGGGTGTTTTTCAATGTATTGGTAAAGAGGAGTTCTTACATAATGGTTATATGTTGCATCACTAACTGAACATTCCCCTCTGTGAACTCGTTCCCAGTATTCTTCTTTTAGTTTTTGTGCGTATGCCTGATATTCTGAATCGTCATAAGGTTTGATATTATCATTACAGCCTTCATAATAACCAAATGTTGCATAACTTGGTAAAGCAAAAACTAATAAACAAAAAATAACTAAAACTTTTTTCATAATTCGGAATCCTTATATACTTACCTTTATTATTATAACGATATTTTGTGAAAAAAGTTCATAATTAAGTATCATAGACCCAATTACAGAACTTAGCAATTACTCTTAATATAACAGGGAAAAAGGCTATAGCCCAAAACCATGGACAAAATAAAAATAAAAATATTAAATAAGGACAAAATATCCAAATTAATAATTCAGCAATATAAAATGCAAATTCAAAATATGTTATTAACGATATATTATATGTATCTTCCGCCATTTCAGTAGTTTTCGTTATCATTTTATTATCCTTTCACTTTTTTGAATAAATCCTATATGGGACAAAAATGGTCATTTTAAATATATATTTTTTTACAGACTTATTTCTTGAAATAAATCTTTACAATTACCTTTAAAAAGTCAATTATATCTTAAATATATACTTATTATATATAACTAACAGGGTAACTATGGGCGGAATACACAGAAAACCACGAATAATCTCAACTGCTCAGTTTGGCGAATACAGTACTCGACTGCGTCAGATGACGCCTGAACAACAAGAGCAGGAAATGAAAAGATTACAGAAACAACTCGCAGAAGCAAGGCAACAAGATGCGGTTGATTCTGCAATGACAAGAGCATCCACAGTAAGAGGAGATACTACTGTTGATACTGTCCAAAGCAGAAATTTCTTTGCAACAGGAGCACAAAGGTATGAAAAGAAGGAATCTCCAATAGAACTACTTAAAAGGAACTTTGGAGATAAATGTAAAATATGGAAAACTATGCATAATCAATATCTTGCAAAACTAAAAGAGTTAGGACGCAGCACTTCCGGAGAAAACATAGAGGAAGAAATAAAGAAACTAAAAAACAACTACGCAGAAGCAACGGAAGAATGGGAATGGCAACAGGCTAACGCTATGGTTGACTGTAAAATTGATATACTTAAGTCGTGCATTAAAGAATTAGAACAACCTAGAAGAAGTTCTCAAGGGACAAGACGTAAACATTCATTCTCAATAAATACTTTCGGATAAAATATTTGAAAAACATCAATGTTTAATTTAAAATAAGTCTAAACATCCGTTATGGAGGAGATAATGTTTAGACTTTTTTCATTTATTTATGATATTTTAGCAACGATTTGTTTTACGCTTTTTTACCCGTTTGTCGCCGTTTCAAGATTACACACAGGAAAAGACACCGGAACAAGAAAAATCAAATTAGGACTGTTCAAAAAGCCTGAACTAAAAGAAAAAGTCATTATGTTCCACGCTGTATCTGTTGGGGAAGTTCTCTCTCTTGAAAAACTTATCCAACAAACACACCGAACTTTCCCTGACTATTCAATAGTGCTTACCACAGGGACAAAAACAGGACAAGAACTTGCTCACAAAAAATATTCCCAAATCACAGACTATATCACCTATTTCCCCTTTGATTTTCCTTATGCCATAAATAATTTTTTGAACAAAATTAATCCAAATATGGTGATTATTGCTGAAACTGAATTATGGCCTAATTTTGCGATACAGTGCAAAAAAAGAAATATTCCTCTTGTAATAATAAACGGAAGAATATCTGATTCGTCATACGGGTCTTACAGACTCTTAAAACCTTTCTTTAAGCCCATATTGAACCTCTACACAAAAATCTACACCCAAAGTGAACTCGATAACGAAAGATTTATCGCTCTCGGAAATAAACCGGAAAATACAAGTGTTATGGCTAATCTAAAATTTGATATTGAAAAAGTTGACGCTGACATAGATTTACAGAAAAACGACTACAAAATATTTATAGCAGGCAGCACGCACTCTGGAGAAAATGAAATAGTAATAAGAACTTTTTCAGAATTAAGAAAAAAGCATTCAAACATTAAAATGCTGCTCGCCCCAAGGCACATGGAAAGAATACCGGAAATAGAAAAAATATTACAGAATTATAATTTTTCTGTCGGGTATCGCTCAAAGAATGAAAATTTTTCGGATAAAGACATAATCATCCTTGACACATTTGGAGAACTAAAAAAATGCTACGCAATATCTGATATAGCCTTTATTGGTGGAAGTTTCAACAAAACAGGCGGTCACAACCCGCTTGAAGCCTCTATCTACAATGTCCCGACAATAACAGGTCCGAATATCAAAAACTTTAGAGATATATACGGTATCCTAACAAGAGCAAATGCCTCAAAACTTGTAAAAAATGAAAAAGAACTGTTTGATGCATTAGATACCCTGTTATCAAACAAAGAAAAACTTACAGAAATGATAAATTCATGCAAAACCGTTTTTGACAGTCAAAAAGGAGCAATAGAATTTGTCATAGAACGAATAAAAGAATTTATATAAAAAAGATGCGGTAAACTTATTTTCCGCATCTTTTCTACATTTAATAAATTCAAACTACTTCATTGCAACGGTCAAATCTGCTTCCACAACAATTTTGCCGTCAACAGAGCCGGTTGCATGACATTTTCCGATAGGACCTTTTACCTTTGTCAATTCAATTAACATATCTAATCTGTCGCCAGGGCGAACAATATTTTTAAATCTTACATTATCAACCCCTGCAAACAAGGTTAATTTACCTTTGTATTCAGGTAAAGTACAAAGAATAGGTGCTGAACATTGTGCCATAGCCTCAATTTGCAATACCCCAGGCATAATAGGGTTGTTTGGGAAATGACCTTGGAAAAATTCTTCATTCATCGTCAAATTCTTATACCCTTTTGAATATTTACCCGGAACACATTCCGTAATTCTATCCACTAATAAAAACGGATATCTGTGAGGAATCATATCCATGATTTCCATTACGTCAAAACTTAAAGTTTCTTCACTCATAATTATCTCCTTATTTAACTTTAACTAATTTATCCTTAAGCATCTTTGCTGTTTTAATATGCACTGCATGACCGGCCTCTTTCACAAGTATCTGACATTTCATATCAAGAACAGAAACACCTGTTTGGTATATATCCCCAAACAAATCCAATATTTTATGTTTTACAGGCTCTTTATCCGAACGTAAATCAACTGTATAACCGTCACCAGTCAGCCCTAAAGTGTTATCAATAGTAACCCCCTGAGCAAAACCAAGCATTTGATATTTTTTCAAATCTTTATAGAATCCAAATGTTCTTGCCTCAATAATTTCTTCCAAATTCTTTTTATCAAAAGAAACCCACTGATTATGCAAATCTTTATGGTCATAATTTACAGAATAGGTAATATTCAACTCTTTATCAGGAAGAATAACCATACTGGTTTTCCCGTTTAAATAATAAACAGGCTCACTTACGGTATAAACAGAAGGCTTAGCAGTCACATTCACCCCGGCCTCATTAAACAATCTTATCCACTCTTTTGAACTGCCGTCAAAAATAGGAAATTCTTCCTGCGAAAGATAAACATCAAGAGAATCTATCCTTAAAATTGAACACGCAGCCATAAAGTGTTCACAAAGTCCTGCTTTATATTTATAACCGCCGAGTAAGGTTCTATTATCACGACTACCTAACGTAACATAATGTTCCGTTGAAATAACATTTTCAACACAAGCAGTAAAAGGAGCCCCACCTTTTACGAACAAGCGAATTTTACCCTCATTTGATGGTTTGATTACAACATCACAGTCGTAATTCTTCATTAAGGTATTTCCACTAGTATGTATTTCATTTTTTATCGTAGTCATTTACCTTTTCCTTGAAAATACTATACTTCTGTACTGTGTTCTGACTCAAAAGCAGAAAGTAGCGGTTCATATTTTTTGAATTTTTTAATTAATTCACCTGCATCCTTCATTATCTTTAATTGTTTAATAAATTCTTTTCTAGGAGCAGCAGGTGCACCGACAACAATAGATTTTTCAGGGAAACTCTTTGTAACCCCTGCTTTTGCTGCAATAATAGAATCACTGCCAATCTTGATATGATCAGCAAGACCTGCCTGACCTGCAAGGACAACCCTGTCGCCGATTTCACAACTACCTGCTATACCAACCTGTGAAACAATCATACAACCTTTCCCGATTTTACAGTTATGACCTATCATAACAAGGTTATCAATTTTTGTATTATCGCCTATTGTTGTATTCTCAATCGTACCTCTATCAATGGTTGCATTTGCACCAACTTCAACATTATTTCCGATTACAACAGAACCGATTGAATTGATTTTAAAGATAACATGTTCTGCACCGGTATCTTTAATTTCACCGTCTTTTCTTGCCTGTTCAATATTATTAGGGTTCTCTGTAACAAAACTGAAACCGTCAGCCCCCAAGGAAACACCGTGATGGAAGATACATTTGTTACCAATTTTTACTCTATCACCAACATTTACCCCAGGGTGAAAGAAACAGTCAGAACCGATATTTGCATCATTACCGATATAACAATTTGCCAATATTTTTGTGTTATCGCCTACATAAGCACCCTTTGCAACAACAACATTAGGACCTAAAGAAACATTTTCGCCTAATTTTGCTTCAGGGTGAACAACTGCAGTTGGGTGGATACCCTCATTTGTTTGAGGTTCTTCATAGAACATTGTGATAAGTTTCATCATTGCAAGACGTGGTCTTTCAACCTCAATAGTAGAAAAACCGTCAATGTTAACCCCTAACGGCACAAGCGCAGCGTGAGCCTTTGTCTTTGCAAGGTTTTCGATTTCTTCTTCACCTAATGCCAGTGCCAGTGTATGCTCATCAGCCAAAAGCGGTGGCGCTATCTTTGTAATAGACACATCTGCTGTTTTTGTTAACATACCGTCTGTAATTTTTGCAATTTGTTCTAATGTAAACGACTTCATTTTAAACTCCTAACTTTAATTATTATTTATTTTATTTATAACATTTGTTGTGGATTTACCCTGAACAAACTCGATAAATTCCACTCTTGTATTATTTTTAATCATAATTTCACGTTCAGGAAGGGTATCCATTGTGTAATCAGCCCCTTTTGTATAGACATCAGGTTTAATTTCGTCTAAAAGCAACGCAGGACTATCTTCATCAAATAAAACAACAAAATCGACACAACTTAACGCTGTCAAAATTTCGGCTCTATCTGATTCATTATTTATCGGGCGACCTTCTCCTTTTATACTTCTGACTGATTTATCAGAATTTAACAATATTAGCGAATAATCAGCGAACGATTTTGTTTTTTGCAAATATCTCACATGTCCGACATGTAAAATATCAAAGCAACCGTTAGTTGCAACAACTGTCTTGCCTGCATCATGCAAGTTCTTTACAAAATCTGCTATACTCTTTCTACTTATTACTTGTCCCATAATTACCTCTATGACTAATTATACCAAAAAGGGAATACGAATTTTGCCCATGTTAAAAAATGTAACATCTAAATGTAAAACAACACACATATAATATCTTATCCAACATTTAATATTACTACATGCATCTTAATTAGAATAAATAACTTGTTTCACACAGTTTATACGAGTATAAAGCAAAGACTGGCAAAACAAAATAAAAAAGATAATACAAAAAAAAAAGAAAATGATAAAAAAATCAGGACATATATTGATATGCCCCGATTTTATATAATATAATTTAATTATTATTTGCAAAGAGCCAAAAGTACACCTGCTGCAACAGCAGAACCGATTACGCCCGCAACATTAGGTCCCATAGCATGCATAAGCAGGAAGTTTTGAGGGTTTTCCTCTAAACCAACCTTATTTGATACACGTGCAGCCATAGGCACTGCTGATACACCCGCTGAACCAATAAGCGGATTGATTTTTTCTTTTGAACAAAGGTTCATAAGTTTTGCCATCAACACCCCACCGGCAGTTGCAAGTGAGAATGCAATAATACCCAATACTAATATTTTCAATGTTTCAAGGGTTAAGAAATGGTCTGCTGAAAGTTTTGAACCAACCGCTAACCCCAAGAAAATTGTAATAATATTGATTAAAGCGTTCTGCATAGTGTCTGATAATCTGTCAACAACACCACATTCCTTACACAAGTTCCCAAATGTCAACATACCAACAAGCGGACAAGCATCAGGAAGAAGAATTGCACAAAGTAACAATACAACAAGAGGGAAAACAATTTTTTCACGTTTTGTAACCTCTCTTAATTGTGTCATCTGGATTTTTCGTTCTTCTTTTGTCGTCAACAATTTCATAATAGGAGGTTGAATAACAGGAACAAGTGCCATATAAGAATATGCGGCAACTGCAATAGCAGGTAACAAATGTTCTGCCAATCTTGATGTAACGAAGATTGATGTAGGGCCATCAGCACCTCCAATAATACCGATAGCACCTGCTTCAGGCAAAGTGAAACCTAAACAAAGAGCCAAAAGTAATGCCCCAAAGATACCGAACTGAGCAGCACCACCTAAAAGTGCTGTTTTTGGGTTTGCAATAAGCGGACCAAAGTCAGTCATTGCACCAACACCCATAAAGATAATCAATGGGAAAATACCTATTGCAGGGTCAATACCCACCTTATAAACAAATGCCTGAAAACTATGGTCACAAGGGAAGTTTGCTATCAAACCACCAAATGCGATAGGAACAAGCAACAACGGTTCAAACTGTTTCTTGATACCTAACCAAAGTAAAAACAAACATATAACAATCATTATAGGCATGCCATAAGCATGTAAAAATCCTTCAACCGCACTCATTCCCGGTTCAGGCTGCTGGATAAAATTCATTATACCTGTGGAGTGCCAGAGGGAATTTAAACCACTTTGTATATCTATACTCATAATTTATGCCCTCCTTATCCTAAAACAACCAATGCCTGACCGTTAACAACCTTGTCACCCTGTGAAACAAGAACAGACTGAACAGTACCTGCTTTTGGAGATTTAACTTCAATTTCCATTTTCATTGCTTCAAGAACGAGAAGAACATCACCTTCAGCAACCTCTGTTCCCTCTGGTGCTTCTATTCTCAAAACGTTACCTGGAACACCTGCTTTAACTTCTTCACCATCGCCTGATGTTGCAGGAGCACTTTCAATACCTTCTTTAACATTGATATCGTAAGTTTTACCATTAACAGTCGCCTTATCACCGTCAAGTTTAACCGCATAATTTTTACCGTTAACTTTAACTGTGTATTCATTTCCGCCTGCAGATACAGTTGAAACTTCTTTTGCAGGTTCATTCTTACGAACACCGATAACACCGTTACCTTGTAAGAACATAATACCTTTATCTTTACAAGCGGCAGAGATAAAGATATTTTCATCATTAACCTCAAGATTAGCATCTACCAATCTCTTTGTAGCCGCTTCAATACCTTTTGAAGGATCTTTATCATTTAAGTCAACAACTAATTCTGTTGTAGGTTCAAGACCAAGTTGGTCATGTGCAATTTTAACGATTTCAGCATCAGGTTCACAAGGTGTTTTACCAAAATAACCCAATACCATTTTCCCGTAACCTTCTGCAATTTTCTTCCAGTTACCAAACATTACGTTATTGAATGCTTGTTGGAAATAGAATTGAGAAACAGGGGTAACAGATGTAGCGAAGCCGCCCTTTTCAACAACTTCTTTCATTGCGGCAACAACTTCAGGGAATCTGTTCATAACACCGTTATCTCTCATCATTTGAGTGTTAGCAGTTAACGCACCACCCGGAAGCGGTGAAGATATAATCATAGGATTTACTGCTAATGCTTCAGGAGGCATGAAATAATCTTTCATACATTCTTTGAAAATTTCTTCTGTTTCCAAAATCTTATTAATATCAATACCTAAATCGTATTCAGAACCTTTAAGAGCATGCCACATAGAAACGATATCAGGTTGAGCAGTACCACCTGAAACAGGTTTCATTGATAAATCAATACCGTCAGCCCCGCCTCTTAATGCAGCAAGATAAGCAGCCAAACCTGTACCTGCTGTTTCGTGAGAGTGGAAACGGATATGAGCATCAGCCCCAAGGATTTCACGTGTTCTTTTTATTGTCTGATAAACCTTTTCAGGAGCAGATGTGCCTGATGCGTCTTTGAATGCAAGACTGTCAAAAGGAATACCTGCATCAAGAATATTTCTCAATACTCTTTCATAGAACGCAACATCATGAGCACCTTCACAACCGATAGGTAATTCCATCATTGTGATTGTAACTTCGTGTTTAAGACCGTTATCCTTAATACATTGACCTGAATAAATAAGGTTGTTAACATCATTCAATGCATCAAAGTTTCTAACCGTTGTAACACCATGTTTTTTAAACATTTTTGCGTGTAAGTTAATAATATCTCTTGGTTGAGAATCAAGACCAACAACATTAACCCCTCTTGCTAAGGATTGAAGATTAACGTCAGGACCAACTGCTTCTCTGATTTTGTCCATTGTATCAAAAGCATTTTCTCTGCAATAGAAAATAGGGGATTGAAATCTTGCACCACCTGCTGTTTCAAAGTGTCTGATACCCGCATCAACAGCAGCCTGTAGTGCAGGAATAAAATCATCTACGAATACACGAGCACCGTAAACCGATTGAAACCCGTCACGGAAAGATGTATCCATAACTTTAATTAATTTTTTAGTCATTTTTATTTTCCTCTTATAATGTAATAAACTTATTTGCACGCTACTGCAGCCGCAATCGCAACTGCTATAGCATCATCATTTGATGTCGCAACAGGTTTTGCACCTGCCTGAGCAGGAACTGCTTCAGGAAACCATTCGTTTAACTTTGCAACACACACTGACATAACATTCATTGCTATAATCAAAGTACATAAGAAAAGTAATACCGTACCCATCCCTATGCACATCATAACTAAGCCTTCGCTTAATATTTCGTTCATAATATATCTCCTATATAATATACTCTGTTGTTGTCATTTTCTTTTAGTACGAGTGAGCCTTTTTCCGTAACCCCCTGCGCTACTCCTTGATGTAGTTCTCCCAGTATATTTATGGTAATCTCTTTACCTAAAAACATCGCTCGTTGTTCATAATATTTTTTTATAAACGGAAACCCATCTGTAATAAAATTATCATATAACAAACAAAATTTTTCTAAAAGTTTTTCTAAAAATTTTTCTCGATTAACATTAACCCCAAGTTCATTAAAAATCGATGTTGCAGGCTTGTCAATCAGGTCAAGTTGTTCTGATTTCGTGTTCAGATTAACACCTATTCCCAAAGCCATCCCCTGAAACTTTCCGCCTTGCGTTGTACCTTCTGCCAAAATTCCTGCAATCTTTTTACCATTAATCAGAACATCGTTTGGCCACTTGATTTGGGGTTTAAGATTATATTCTTCCTCAAGCACCATAGACAAAACTACCGATAAATATTGTGTAAGATTTGGAATATTCTTCAAATCATCAGTATCGGGTTTAATCACTATGGTTAAAAAAAGATTGTCCTCACCTGAATCAATCCATTTTCGCTCTAACCTGCCACGACCTGATGTCTGCCTGTCTGCATAAACAGCAGTTAAATTTTTTAATTCCGACATATTCTTTTTTACATAGTCGTTAGTAGAATTTATTTCATTTAAGTGCACTATATTCATAAAACTATTGTAACAAAAAAAAGACTGCCTTTCGGCAGTCCTTTTTTATAAAGATTTTTGATTATGCATTTATCCCGCCTGATGAAGCGCTACTAACCGCACTAACAGCAGATGATGATTCAGATGATGAAGTTTGGCTTGTAGCAGCCTGTGCTTCTGCAACATTTGCAAAGCCGTAAGATTGAGCCATTTTTTCTGTTGATTTTTGCAGATTAATTAAATCTTCAACTGTACCATTCTTATGCTCAATTGGATTTGCTACTTTATTTTCTTTTACGGTCTGGTTTCATCATATTCATCAAGAGATGAATTAGTTTCTTCTGCTTTTAAATTTTGAATTGGAGTAGTACTCGTAAATGCACCAAAATTAATTGCATCAATTTTCATTTTTATAATCTCCTATTTTTCGCAAATTTATTATTACATATTATATAAAACTTATCAAGATATTTTTTGCTAGCAAGCAAATTTTATTATAAATCTTTAAATCATATTTATAATTCTTTTGTAGGATATATTTATAATAATATGAACAAATGTAAA
>CAMHDG010000024.1 GCA_946183815.1 uncultured bacterium
CTCGTTTCTGCTACGATTCATACAGAAGATTTTTAACAATGTTTGGTTCTGTTGCTTGGGAAATGGACAGACAAAAATATTTTGAATCAGAGGTAGAAAAAGTTAAAGAAAGAGAAGGCGTTACAGAAGATACACAAATCTCTGCTGAAGGCTGGAAATCTTTGATTCCTATCTACAAGAAAACAATTAAAGAAGTAACAGGAAAAGAATTCCCTCAAGATCCTTATGTTCAATTACAAGAAGCGATTGAAGCAGTATTCAGATCTTGGAACATTCCACGTGCTGTTGCTTACAGAAACATGAATAAAATCGACCACAATTTCGGTACAGCCGTAAACGTACAAACAATGGTATTCGGTAATATGGGTAATGACTGTGCAACAGGTGTTTCATTCACTCGTAACCCTGCAACAGGTGAAAACAAATTCTACGGTGAATACCTTGTAAACGCTCAAGGTGAAGACGTTGTTGCAGGTATCAGAACTCCTAAACAAATTGCTGAATTAGAATCTGATATGCCTGACATTTACCGTCAATATGTTGATATCGCAAAACAACTCGAAAAAGGATATCACGATGTTCAGGATATGGAATTTACGGTAGAACGTGGTAAATTATGGATTCTTCAAACAAGAAACGGTAAGAGAACAGCAAAGGCTGCTATCAAAATCGCCGTTGATATGTATAATGAAGGCATTATTTCTAAAGAAGAAGCAATTATGCAAGTTGATCCATACGCTGTATATCAGGTATTGTTACCTTGCTTTAACCCTGATAAAGTAAAACACTCTCACAAAGTTTCAAAGGGTGTAAACGCATCTCCGGGGGCTGCTGTTGGTAAAATTGTATTTGATACGGAAGAAGCAGCACAAAGAGGCGAAGCAGGTGAAAAGGTTATCTTGGTAAGAATTGAAACTTGTCCTGATGATATTCACGGTATGGCAGTTTCACAAGGGGTACTTACTTTAAGAGGTGGTGCTACATCACACGCAGCAGTTGTTGCTAAAGGTATGGGTAAACCTTGTGTATCAGGTTGTGAAGACCTAAAAATTGACCTTGCAAACGAAACCATTACTTGTGCTGATGGTACTGTATTCCACAAGAACGATATTATCTCTCTTGACGGTGGTACAGGTGAAGTTATGGAAGGTGCTATTGAACTTGTTGAAGCAGGTATTGATTCAGACTTTGAAACCTTCTTCGGCTGGGTTAACGAAATTAAACAATTAAAGGTTGAATCAAACGCTGATACTCCTAAAGATATCGAAAATTCTTTGAAATTCGGTGCTGAAGGTGTTGGTCTTTGCAGAACTGAACACATGTTCATGGACCCTGACAGATTACCTTGGGTTCAAAAAATGATTATTGCAGGTACTAAAGAAGCAAGAAAAGAAGCATTAGACAAATTGTTACCTATGCAATATGACGATTTCTACAAAATGTTCAAGGCTTTAGGTAATATGCCTTTGACAGTTCGTCTTTTAGATCCGCCTTTACACGAATTCTTACCTTCAAAGATTGAATTGATTGAAAAGGTTGCTACAAAGCGTGCTTTAGGTCAAGATTATGCTGAAGATGAAAAAATGTTAGAAATCGTAGAAAACCTTTCAGAATCTAACCCAATGATGGGCTTAAGAGGTTGCCGTTTAGGTTTAACTTATCCTGAAATCAACGAAATGCAAGTTAGAGCAATCTTTGAAGCATGTTGTGATTTGAAGAAGGAAGGTCACGCAGTTCAACCTTGGATAATGGTTCCTTTGATTGGTCACATCAACGAACTTAAGACTGCAAAAGCAACTTTAGTTTCTGTTGCGGAACAAGTTATGCAAGAAAAAGGGGTAAATGTAGATTATAAATTTGGTACTATGATTGAAATCCCTCGTGCAGCATTAACAGCAAAAGAAATCGCAACTGAGGCTGAATTCTTCTCTTACGGTACAAATGACTTGACACAAATGACATTTGGTTACTCAAGAGATGATGCTGAGGGTAAATTCCTTAAGAATTACGTAGAACAAAAAATATTACCTTCTAACCCATTCGTTACATTAGACGAAAACGGTGTTGGAAGATTGATTGAACTTTCTATTAATGAAGGTAAAGAAATCAATCATAGTTTAGTTGGCGGTATCTGTGGTGAACACGGTGGCGACCCTGATTCTGTAAAATATGCTCACAGAATCGGTTTGAACTACGTTTCTTGCTCACCTTTCAGAATCCCACAAGCAAGACTTGCTGCTGCTCAAGCAGTTATCGAAAGTAAGAAACTTGCTAACGTATAGAGGTAAATAAATTAGGATGCGATATTTCGCACCAATAACGTTGTTCAGGCACTGCCTGATAGCAAATTAAAATAGGATGCGGTAGATAAAAATCTACCGCATCTTTTATATGTTCTGTTTAGCAGATGCGGTAATCATAGATTACCTCATCCTACTGCTGTTACTTCGCTTATGCTCACTTAACATAAGTTTTATGGTCTGTTGAAGTGGTAACTGTTTTATTCAATTTATCAATTACTGTTACCTCCGGATAATAAATTGTATATTGAGTCTTGCCGTCAGGTAATTTTTGATACGCATAATCATACTCATTTTTTGTGTAGTCAACTATTCTTTTGCCATCTTTGTTTGCTGAATAATTTTTTGAACGGCGTGGTAAATTTGTCTGCACTCCTGTATTTACGTCAAAACTATCCTTAATTACGGTGGTAGTTAAACTCTTATCTGTAATATATGAATTTCTTTCTACCTGACTTGTGAGTTTTCCATCTTTGTTAAAGAATGATTTTGTTGTATTTACGTGCCCTGAACGACCGTCAAAAAATTTCGGATAGTTTAATTTCTTTCTTATAACATTCCCGTTAGAGCCTTCATGAACAACTTTCCCATACTTTATGTAATTATAAGTGCTTTTTATTGGATTAAACATTTCTGTTCCTTTCTTATTTCTTAAACATTTCTACAAAATTGCCGTCAACATTACGATAAAATGTGACCCCTTCGGGTGTTTCCTGACGTTTAAAACAGTTTCCGCTTACCATATTTTTATATTCTGTCGTTTTAATATAATTTGTTCCTGCATCATTCCTGCAAATTTCAGTAGTGCGTACACGCTTAATCGGCCCGCCTATATTACCTCTAATTTCCTGTGTAAATTCTCTATGTTGAGGCAAAAGAGAAAAGGCATAGTATTTTGTCTTTTCAACTTGGTTTTGAACATTATTTTTGAAATCCATATTTATTGTCATTGAATTGTTAAGAAGGTCTTTACCCAAAACGGTTACATTATCCTTGTCTTTTAGTTGCAACTCGACATTTTTGTATTGCGTAAATTGAGATAAATCATCACAAAGTTCTCTAACCTCTTTAGCATTTTTCTCTGACAGGACAGATAATTTCGCCTTGTTTTCAAGGTTATTAAATATTCCTGATATATTCATACACGCTCCTTTAAATTAGTTCCATACTAATCTAAAACACGTGATATTTTTTTTTGCTAACAAATATTTACAACATCATTCAATATCAAAATCAAAATATGTATCAGGATAGGGTTCATTTTTTAAGGTAAAGTGCCACCATTCAGAATCTATCCCGTCAAACCCTGCTTTAAACATAGCATCACGCAATATTTTTCGATTTCTTTTTTGTTCTCTTGTCAACTTATTATAATCAGGGTGAGATATATCTGAAAACAAATCAAATGCCCCGCCCATATCAACAAACGATCCATCCGTTTTGATTAGGGTCAAATCAACGGTGCTCCCCCTTGTATGAGAAGATTTTGTTGCAATATAACCACCTTTTACCAAATCTGATTTTTTCAAATCAGGATAAAATACCTTATCCCCAGCGTCATTCGGGTCGTTAATCCATGTGACAAAATTATCTACTGCTTTTTGCGGTCTATAAGTATCCCAAATTAAAAGTCTATATCCTTTTTTTCTTAACTCTTTAGCCGCAGAGGACAGTGCAGCAAGCGATTCTTTCGTCATATATGCGATAGGAGCATTATACCCCTTTATTCTATTCCCCGTAAAATTATTAGACGAATAATAACGCATATCATAGACTGCATCGTCAATTACGGTATAAACAGGTGCAAAACCACTCTTGTCACAAGAAATCTGTGATGCAAAAATCATTTGCGTAAAACTTAATAATATCACCAATGTTAAAAATATCTTTTTCATAATTATTTCCCCTTAAATTTTTAGTTTACTCAATGGAATAAACTCGAACCTCTTATAACGGTCAAACACTTTTTTTCTCTCGTAGAAAGCCTCTTCCGTCACATTCTCCCATTTGTTATCGCTATATGCCCAAAACCAGGGCTGTTTAGGATTTTCGTAAGAATCATATTTAAAAGTAACCTGCGGGAACAATTCAGTCGAATTTTCAACAAGACAATAAATCCTCATTCCGCTTTCTCCTGCCCCCTCAGAGTACTCATTACAAACGAAAACATCATTACAGATATAATACCTGTTCCTTTCTCCGCCACTTACCACGTGTTCAGGTTTTCTGTTTACCATTGTGTACATATCATAAATGACACCCTTCCATTCTCCGTTTGCAATTTCGCCTATCAGAAGTTCTTCTATACCATCAGCGTTTGCATCATAGTATATGTAACCTATTTTATCTAAAACTTTTTTAGGATTCTTTTCTATTTGAGCAATTACGTTATACATATAACTCATATTTTCTTTTTCAAGTTTTTCAGAATCCCATTTTTCATTAATCGCAGTAACGTGCTTTTTTAATATATCAGTATAAAGATCCTTTCCTTTTGTCCCCTTATCCTTTGTATAGATTGAACCTTTTATCCCTTGTATCCTAACTGTTTCACCTAAATTATACAAATTCTTAAATGATACCGGACATTCTTTTGTGTAATCGTATTGAACATCCGTTGGATATTTAAGCACCATATCATAGATAACTCCGTTTTTATCGGTGAGTTCGCCTATTTTGCGACCTCCCGGGAGGTTTGCGTGTTCCGCAGGCGATTTATAGGCTCTTATCCCAAAAGCAAAGCCTCCAAAACCCGCTTTTTTTGATTCTTTATGATAAACAGATATTCCCTTATGTTTTTTCTTTACAGAATATATGCCGTCAAATTCTTGCGGAATTGTTATGGAAAATAACTTGTAAGATATGGTTTTATCAGCATTTTCCTTTGCGTATGAAAAAGAAAACGTATTAAATAAAGCAAATATAAAACAAAAAACAAAAACTTTTTTCATAAACACCCCTACTAAATATTAGCATAAAAGTATATTTTTACGAAAATTACACACATAGTTAGCCAAGAAAAAAATATACACTTTCCCATTAATCACCTGCGTAACACTTTGCGTGTGGGTCGAAGACCCTCTGCCAATTTTTTCACAACAAAAAAGACTCCCGATTTAATCGAAAGTCTTTATTACATTTACCCCTTGGGCAGAGGTAAGGACTCCGTTTGCGTACAGCAAAACAATTAAGTATTGTTTTGCGTTAAGTGATGCATTTATCAATTGTAAAATAGCAGTCGATTTGAGAAGAAAAAACAAATAATTTGATAGTTGTCAAAAGTAGGGCAGACTTCAGCCTACCCTACTAACTATCGGTTTAGGCGGAAAGAACAGAATATTTGAGATAATTTTTAATTTTTTATTCCACTTTATCAACAATATTTCGTGTTTGCCAAAAATAGATATCGTCATCTTTTATCCCGCCCTCTATATCTTGTGGTGTGCAAAACTCTTGTTCTACAACAAGTGCGTTTTGTGCAACTTTTTTGAGTTGGTCAAAGAGTTTTTTATTCCCCGATAAATCATATTTTAACGGCTCAAGCTCGATTATTTCTCCGTCTTCATTAAAGGTTACTTCCGGACAACCCATTTGGACAGAATCATAGGTTAATTCTTTCTTATCTTTGTTATAGGTAAAAATATGAGGCTGCGTTGAACCCTCAAAACGCCATTCTCTATCAGAATACAATTCTATTTTCAGGTTCCCTTTTTTGTCATCTGTATAAAGTGTGAACTTATAATCGGGTTTTACTCTGTTCTGTAGAACTATCCCCGGTTGGATATTTTCTTCGGGGATATTGTACATTTTTCTTGAATATTTAGCATTATGATGATATTTGGAATGGACTACAAATCTTATAGTATCGAATAAATCTTCTTTATCATCAGGTTGTGCTACACAGGTTTTGTAAACTCCTGCCGCAGAATAATGCGGCAAATCTTCCCCGTTAAATGACGACCTTACCATAATTGCAGGAGTGTTTATACCGTTTTCTTTCAGGGTATCCATCAATTTTTCTATTTCTCCGTTTGACATGTACTCATCATAAAGTCTTGCATAATCATCAATATCCTCTGAGTTATCCGTCATTGGTTCAAGATATCCCGAAGGTAGTGCCATGGATTTAGGTATAATTACATCAATCTTTCCCTGCTCCTTTAGTTCTTCTAATCTTCTCAAATTAACTGCTTTTGCTCCAATGATATCTGGTGAATACTCTTTTGAGGTCAAAATCTTATTACACGGTTTAAGTTTTGGTACATCAACCGTTTTAAATTCTATCGGTTTTGATGGTTTATCTGTTTTATCAAACCAAATCCAGTTATCTTTCAGTTCAAGTTCTACATTTTCGCCGTCAAGTGATTTCAGCCGTTCAATTTTATCAGGTTCTAACACGGCACCGCAGACATCGGTTTCCTGTCTCAATCTTGTTCCTAAATGAGAAAACGCTGCTATATCATCAGTTGTGTATATTAATCCCACAATATTAGGGTTATCAAGATTTGAAGCAAAAGTTCTTACAACAAGAATAGTTGGTTCTGTTATATCATCATTTTTTTTGAAAACGTTTGAATCCTGATATTTTATCCTGCCGACAGCCTTACCCTCTTTTATAGTATGAACTAACGGTTGTCTGTGTTGTAATCTTGTAACAACAGTTGCTTTTTGCATCATTGGAATGGGGTTAAAACAGTATTCATGTCCGTCTTTTAAATCGATTTTGCCCGTATCTTTATATTCTATATGATACTTAAACGGCTCTTTCCCGAGGCTGTCATGAAAGTAATACAGATTACCCTCTTTTTTCATTTCTTCTTCCTGACGTTCACCCTTTATATCATAAATAAGATACGGCTTTTCCCCGAGGTTATCCTCGTTATCCGTTCGGATATCGATATTCTTATTTCTCGGTTCAACTTTATAAGTGTGAGCCATAAATGTTGGTTGATTTATCATGTAAGATTTAATGCGCATATTTAAATAAAATATGTAAATATTAATTTTTGCTATTGCATTTTGATATGAACGAATTATTTGTCGCTAAAAAATTATAGATAGCCCGTAGGGTAGACTTTAGTCTACCGAATATATTGAATGGTTGACTAAAGGCAACCATTCATTAGAGTGCAAATATGTGCAAAAAGAGTACAAAAAGTGGACATTTTTGTTACCAAAATCGGACATTTCGGACATTTTTTCACAACAAAAAAGACTCCCGATTTAATCGAAAGTCTTTATTACATTTACCCCTTGGGCAGAGGTAAGGACTCCGTTTGCGTTCAGCAAAACAATTAAGTATTGTTTTGCGTTAAGTGGTGTGTTCACCGATACAATATTGGAATAAGCAAATGGAGGGGAGAACCACCGCAAAGAAACTACATACTTTAATCGTCACTGGATACGTCACACTTTGCGGGTGGGTCGAAGACCCTCTGCCAATTTTTTCACAACAAAAAAGACTCTCGATTTAATCAAAAGTCTTTATAACATTTACCCCTTGGGCAGAGGTAAGGACTCCGTTTGCGTTCAGCAAAACAATTAAGTATTGTTTTGCGTTAAGTGGTGTGTTCACCGATACAATATTGGAATAAGCAAATGGAGGGGAGAACCACCGCAAAGAAACTACATACTTTAATCGTCACTGGATACGTCACACTTTGCGGGTGGGTCGAAGACCCTCTGCCAATTTTTTCTAACAAAAAAGACTCCCGATTTAATCGAAAGTCTTTAAAAATTGGGCAGAGGTGGATTCGAACCACCGTACCCTCGCGGGAACAGATTTACAGTCTGTCGCCTTTAGCCACTCGGCCATCTACCCATATTAATTTTTCAAAATAAATTTGCCCTTGACGAGATTTGAACTCGTGACCTCTCCCTTACCAAGGGAGTGCTCTGCCCCTGAGCCACAAGGGCGGAGGTTACATATAACAGAGAGTTACATGTAAAAAAGCCGGTAATAGGAATCGAACCTACAACCTACGGTTTACAAAACCGTTGCTCTACCGTTGAGCTATACCGGCAACAATATTATCTTATTAAGAACATAACCTAATGTCAAGATAATTTTTTAATTATTCTTTATTTCATTTTGAACATCTTTTTTTTCTTGTTCAAAAGAGTCCAAATTCTTCTTTGCTTCCAGTTCTAACTCTCTTGCTCTCATTATTGATTTAGCAATCAAATCTGCCTGTCTTTCGGTTCTGATACGGTGCATGACTGCATCCATTTCTTCTTTTGTTAAATCATCGCCTGTTTTAAACTCAACAAAAAAACCTTTACCCTTAAATGCAAAATAACCAACAACAACGATACCCCAAAGCAAAGTACCCTGTAACATATTTATTGTTGGTACAACAGATGTGGCATGTGCTATAAAATTCCAGCCCAGTTTAAACACCATGCCCGGGAACGCAACAAATCCTGCAATAAGACATATTACAGCACCTATTACAAATATAATACCTTTTACACCGTTGATTTGAATTACATTAAGTTTATTTTTCATTAGATATATCCTTATTACACTGATACGGGTATGTAAAACCTTTTAATCTTCGGGGAATTATTATACCTTTTCCCCAATCATTTCTAAAAATTCTTCTTCTGATAATATTTTTACACCAAGAGTAGTTGCTTTGTCAAATTTTGAACCTGCATTTTCACCTGCGACAACAAAAGATGTTTTCTTTGAAACGGAGGATGAGGTTTTCCCACCACGTTCTTTTATCTTTTCGCCTGCTTCATCTCTTGTCATGGAATGGAGAGTTCCTGTAAGAACAAAAGTCTGACCTGCAAAATCGTCAGAAAGTTTTTGACTTGCCTCTGACGGAATAACGCCAAGAGCGGCAAGTTCTGTCAAAAGAGTTTCGGCTCTTTGGGAATGGAAAAATTCGTAAATACTTTTTGCTATTTTTTCACCAATACCCTCTATATTTGAAAGAGTTTCTATGCTTGCGTTTCGTATATTGTTCAAAGAGTTCAACTCATTCACCAAAATATCAGCAGTTTCTTTTCCTACGTGTCTGATAGAAAGTGCGGTAACGAACTTGGCAAGCGGTCTGTTTTTGCTGCTTTGTATAGCAGAATACATATTATATGCAGATTTTTCCTTAACGGAATCCAGAAACATAAAATCTTGTTGAGAAAGTTTATAGAAATCAGCAGGAGTTTTTACCATGTTCAAGTTATACAACTGCTCAATAACAGATGGACCAATATTATCAATATCCATGGCTTCCTTAGATACCCAGTATTCCAGTTTAGCCTTCGCAACAGCAGGGCAGTCAGGGTTTGAACAGTACGCAACGACCTCTCCTTCTCTGTATTCCAAATCCGAATGGCACACAGGACATTCGTGTGGCGGATTATATTTTGGTCTGCAATAGTGTTGTTCATCATCCACAACCTTAACAACCTTTGGGATAATCTCTGCTGCTTTTTTTATAAATACTGTATCGCCAATTCTGACGTCAAGCCTTTCAATTTCGTCAAAATTATGCAAACTTGCCCTTGAAACAGTACTACCTGCAAGCAAAACAGGAGTTAAATTCGCAACAGGAGTGATTGCACCGGTTTTTCCAACCCCAATTTCTATACTTTCTAATTTTGTTGAGATTTCTTCGGGCGGGAATTTAAAAGCAGTCGCCCATTTTGGTGCACGTGCAGTGAATCCCAGTTCGTTCTGGACTGCAAAATCATTTATCTTTATTACAACCCCGTCTGTTGCATAATCAAGTTCAAACCGTTTTGTTTCCCAGTCTTTACAGAACTGTATTGCTCCGTCAATATCTTTTACAAGCCTAATATTAGGGTTTGTTTTAAACCCAAGTTTTTTTATATATTGCAAACTATCCCAGTGAGTTTTTATCGTGTTATTCCCATCAGGCATGATTACAGTATAAGTAAACATTGATAAGTCACGCTTTGCGGTAATTGTACTGTCTAACTGTCTTAAAGAGCCTGCTGCCGCATTACGTGGGTTAGCAAAAATCTTTTCTTTTTTCTGCATACTTTCTTCATTAAGTTTATTAAAAGAAGATATTGGCATATATATCTCACCACGCACATCAATATTAACATCTTCAAAAAGTTTAAGCGGGATTGCCTTAACGGTTTTAAGGTTTTGAGTAATATTTTCACCGATAATACCATTCCCACGTGTGACACCTGTTGTAAAAACACCATTTATATAAGAAAGTGCTATTGCAAGTCCGTCAATTTTGAGTTCGCAAACAAGTTCCAAATTTTGTTTCCCATACTCTTTTTGAGCACGTTCGTACCACTTACGCAAATCTTCAGCGTTATAAGAATTATCAAGACTATATAATCTGTATTTGTGTCTATATTCTTCAAACCCTGTTGAGATAGAACCAACTCTTTGGGTTGGACTATCGACAGAACGCAACTCAGGGTTGTTATTTTCTATCTCTTTCAGTTCTGCGAACAACATATCATACTCATAATCACTTATTGTGGGATTATCCAGCACGTAATAGTTGTAATTATGCTTATTCAACTCATTCTTTAAAAATTCTACACGTTCCTTTAGCATAGTCATATTATAGCAGAAAGATAAATTATTGTTTAGAGGCGAAGCCGATTTGTCTCTCCTTGGAGAGAGAGAAATTTCTTAATGAACTGCTT
>CAMHDG010000025.1 GCA_946183815.1 uncultured bacterium
AACAATAATTTATACTATAATAACAATATGAACGACATACGAGCAAAGATAACAGAGTTGAAGATAGGAAGAAAAGATGACGGTATTGTTATCAGATGTAACAGAAACACTGATACGAGTGCTGTTTTAGACAATATAGCACAAACTATATCAAACGGTGCGGGGATAATTGAATTAGTCGGTTGCGGTATGTCTGACGGTGAATTGTTGGGTCTTGCAAAAAAGACAAAACAATTATGCGAAATGTTTGATGCAACGCTTATAATAAGAAATAGAGCAGATATAGCACATTTATCCTCGGCTGATGGTGTAAATCTTGAACAGGATGCACTGGATATTCATTCCGTTAGAGAGATAGTTGGAAAAGAGTGCATAGTAGGTTTATATATAAATAGTCGAGAGGACTTGATTAGGTCAGTAAAAGATGGTGCTGATTACATTAGCGTAGGCAATATAATGTCAACACCAACAGAGCCTGTTACGTCAACAGGATTAGAGTATGCAAAATGGGTTAGCGAGAATACCTCTTCTCCGGTACTGTTTTGCGGTAATTTTAGTATTCAACAGAAAGAGCAACTCAAAATGGCTGGTGCCACGAGGTTTTTAACTGATGGTACTATATAACATTATCCCCAAACACAGTAACCGTAAATTGATTATTTTGTTTTAATCTTACAAAAGAATTACCCGTGGTAAGTTAAGGCTTTGTTATACCAAGCCCAAAACCTTTTTGTACCAAGAGAATGTTTCTAATTCAGATCCATTGAATGTAGTTTTGATACATTGCTTCTTGAGATAGTTTTCAAATTCATCATTGAAGCCGGATTTAATCTCCTTTACTTTTGACGCAGTTTTCATATTTTTCTCCTTTTTTGGAAAGATCACACACTATATATACTAATCGCACTATAACTTCAATTGATTTATTAATACCCATTATATATTTTTTTTGCGTGCCTGTAAAGAAAAATGCAAGAAAAAAGTCAAATTTGTTACATTTCTTAAATTAGCCTCTCTATACCAATTTTACTGAAATACAGACAACAAAAGAAAGAATGATTGTTTTTTTAGGGTTGCATCTTTTTGAAAATTATTTGATAAAAAAGAATGTTCATGCTCATTCATTGACAGAACATTCACAAAAATTAGTAATTTCTTCACAAAAGAGCATTTTTTTGATATTATTTATACGCATAGAATAATAGTAAGGGAGAAAAATAGTGAAAACGGCATTAAAATCACATAATTGCGGACAGATTACCGCAAAAAATATCGGAGAAGAAGTTACATTATCAGGCTGGGTTGCTTGTGTAAGAGATTTAGGCGGAATTATTTTCGTTGAATTAAGAGATAGAACAGGGTTTTTCCAATTAGTTGCTGACCCGCAAATCAATCCAGATATTCACGCAATATTTTCTAAATTGAAAACAGAATCAGTTATAAATATTAAAGGTAAGGTTACAGAAAGACCTGAAGAAACTTATAATGACAAGTTGCCAACAGGTGAGGTTGAAACGTATCCTACATTTGCTCAGGTTTTATCAGAAGCAAAAACTCTTCCGTTTGTATTAGACGATGACAACGTATCAGAGGATGTTCGTTTAAAATATCGTTATTTAGACTTAAGAAGAGAACAAATGTTACATAATATGACTTTACGTCACAAAATTGTGACAGCAGTAAGAAATTACTTAAACGGTGAAGATTTCTTGGAAGTTGAAACACCTATCCTTATCAAAACGACACCTGAAGGTGCAAGAGATTATCTTGTTCCGTCACGTGTTCAGGAGGGTAAATTCTATGCACTCCCTCAATCGCCGCAAATCTTTAAACAATTATTGATGGTTGGCGGATTTGAAAGATATTATCAAATTGCAAAATGCTTCAGAGATGAAGATTTAAGGGCAGACAGACAACCTGAGTTTACTCAAATTGATATGGAAATGTCTTTTGTTGATCAAGATAACGTAATTGAGGTAACAGAAGGTGTTATTAAGGCTGCGTTTAAAGAAGCAGGCATAGAGGTTAAACCTCCGTTCAAGAGAATAACTTGGCAAGAGGCTATGGATAAATACGGTTCTGATAAGCCTGATACAAGATTTGGTTTAGAATTATTTGATATAGGCGATATTATTCTTGAATCTAATTTTGATATTGTTAAGAACACCTTAAAAGCAGGCGGTATTGTTCGTGGTATTAAGATTGAAGGCGGTGCTAAATATTCAAGAAAAGATATTGACGATATTACAAAACTCGCTGTATCTTTCGGTGCTAAAGCATTAGCAAATATTATATATCAAGAAGACGGCACTGCAAAATCACCTGTTCTTAAATTCGTTACAGAGGAACAAGCAAAGGCTATTCAAGAAAGAGCAGGAGCAAAAGCAGGCGATATAATCTTCTTTGTTGCCGATAAACCGAAATTAGTTTATGACATTATGGGAAGATTAAGACTCCACTTTGGTAAAACCCTCAATCTTATCAATGAAGATGATAACGCTTTGTTATGGGTTGTTGATTTCCCTATGTTTGAATGGTCTGATGAAGAGAACAGATTTATGGCAATGCACCACCCATTCACATCTCCTAATTTGGAAGATTTAGACAAATTAGACAGTGGTGATTTGGGTAATGTTAAGTCTATTGCTTACGATATTGTTTATAACGGTACAGAATTAGGCGGTGGTTCTGTCAGAATCCACTCACCTGAAGTTCAAAAGAAAATCTTTAAGGCACTTGGCTTGACTGAAGAAGAAGCAACAGAAAAATTCGGCTTTATGGTAAATGCACTTCAATACGGTACACCACCTCACGCAGGTTTGGCTATCGGGTTAGACAGATTAGTTGCATTGTTATGCAGAACTGACTCTATCAGAGATGTTATTGCATTCCCTAAAAATTCCGGGGCTAAATGTTTGATGTCAGATGCACCTGGTGAAGCGTCATTACAGCAAATGAGAGAATTGCACCTTAAATCAACAGTAAAACCTCACTAGAGGGCTAAGAGGTTTGCTATACTGTCATTCAGCATCTCATAAAACACGTAGAATTACATAAATCTATATTTACTGTACTTGACCGCCTTCAGAAAATAAATCTGATTGTTTGCCTAAAAGTACAAACAAAAACAGAGGGTTAATTAACCCTCTGTTTTTTATCGCCATATTTTTTGTACGTTTATTTTAGTAGATTTTTGCCCAGTTTTTTAACGGTTTTAAGGTCTTCTTCAGGGCTTTTGCCTGTTGTAGTCAAATAGTTGCCTGTTAGTATTCCTTCAACACAGCATTTTAAGGCTTTTTCCTGCCCTTCTTCTGATAACCTCATACGCCCACCGCAAAATCTTAAAACAGAGTTTGGGTTTGCAATCTTGAAAATAGCAAGCGTTCTCAAAATATTTTCTTCATCTATCTTATCAAAATAGTTCTCAAACGGGGTTTCAGGTATCGGCATAAGTATATTGATAGGAATAGAATCAGGTTCAATTTCTGCTAATTCCATAGCCATCTCTACACGTTGTTCGACAGTTTCTCCCATACCTAATATAACGCCACAACATAATTCCATACCATATTTTTTGACAAGTTTACAAGTTTCTAATCTATCTTGCCAAGAGTGCGTAGTGCAAACTTCCGGATAATATGATTCACACGTATTTATATTATGATGAAATCTCTTTAGCCCCGCATCTTTTAATCGTTTTGCTTCTTCATCATTTAAAATTCCGATGGAGGCACAACTTGATATACCATCGAATTTATTTATCTCTTGTATTAGTTCAATAATCTTGTCAAAATTTTCTTCCTCAGGGTTTTTACCTGATGTAACAACGGCAAAATGGTTTACTCCGTAACTTTTTGCTTCCTCAACTGCTTTTTTGACTTTTTCTGGTTCTATCAACGGATAACTTTCAATATCTGTTCTGTAATGTGAACTTTGAGCACAATATTTGCAGTTTTGAGAACATTTTCCGTTTCTTGCGTTCACAAGCGAACAAAATTCTATGTTATTACTCATATATTGAGATGACAGTTCTAATAACGTATCCAAATCTGTGTTGTATAAATCTAATAATTCTTCTTTATCAAGTCCTATTGTTTTCATAATGTATTTCTCCCTCAAATCAGATTACCCTAAAAACATTACAAAAACAAGGCTTTTAACTTGGCTTTTAACTTGACAGAGCATGTGTTCTAAAAAAATATTTATCATTTTTTATTGACAAATAAAAAAAAATTATTAAATAATAATCAGAACTCATTTAAACAGATGATGTATTTACCCACTGTTTAAAGGTATTCTAAAAGGTGTCGTATTCTCTTTGGGAAGGACGGTTTGTAGTGTATAATGCGATGAATATTTCGCCAAGACCGTATGCAAGTCAAGGCTATAGAACAGAGCAAGAGTCTGATGAACAGACTCAAGATGCCTTGTCACAAAATAACCGTCAACAACAAGGACAAGGCGGAGGACAACAGGGTCAGCAGAATGGAGGAACTGAACCGAGAACTATTGCAAGAGGCAGAGCCCCAATTACTGCTAATGCTAACCCAAAACCATTTCCTAAAAAACCTATGACAGCAGGTGGTGGCAGACGGCCTGCTCAAGCAGGAGCAAGACGTATGCCTGCCCAACAAACACCACCAAGAGCAATGGGCAATCAGTCTATACCACAGGCAAGACCTCAAATGCCTATGTCCCCTGCTCCGCAACCACAGCCAGTACAACAACAACCCGCAATGGCTCCTCGTCAGCCTATGCCTAATTATCAACCCGTACAACAATATCAACCTGTACAGCAATATCAACCGGTAGAGCAACATCAGCCCATACCGCAATATCAGCCATATCAACCTAAACAACCTGTTCAGGCTGACCCGCAAGCGCAACAACAAGTTAATAATATGGCTAAAAATAACAGAGTCAACATTGCGCAGGTTATTAAAGATTTTAGAGGTACTTATGCAGCCATAGGAACTCCTCAATGTCTGGTTGACGAAGTTGAAGACTATTTAAAAGAGGTTATCGAACACACAAAAGGTGATGCTCCTTCTATAAACTTTGTTCAGACTAATCTTCAAAACGCAGCAGTTATTATTGATAAATACATCTCTGAAACATTAGACAAAGATTCAAAAGTAGTGCAAAACTGGTTAGATGCACTATTCTTACAAAGAATAAATTATAAATATAACGATGGCGAAATTAACGAAGATTTTCTTGTTAAGTTTCCGGAGGGTGAAAATGCTCCTCAACAGCCTGACAATGTTGAAGAAAGAGCAAGTGTAAACTCTATTGCAAGAGCGCAAGAAGAACAAAAAGAGGAAAGCGGTGTTATTCCTGACTACGAACCAATTCCTGATTATCAACCGCAAGCACCGATAAATCAAACTGTGCCAATTCAACACGCACAAGCACCTCAAATGCTTCCTGCTCCTCAACCTGCAAACGCTCATCCTGCTATGAGTCAGCCTGAAAGGGTTGTTCATAAACCTCCTAGAGTTGTTAGAGAACAACAGGTTAAACCTGTTGCGCCTAAACGCCGTAAACCTCAAATAACTATTATACCTGAAGATAGTGAATTAAAAGGTTTATTTGTTCAGGCTAAAAAACACGCATACTCTAATAACCCAGCAAAAGCAATGAGTATCTTTAAAAAAGCCCTATTAAGAGCAGAGGCTATAAATGATTCAGAAACTCAATCTAAAATCAATTACGAAATGGGTAAAATTTATGATGATAATAACTATTTAGTACAGGCTTTAAGTAGTTATAATCAGTCATTACAAGATACAACTGATAATAATATAAAAACAAAAGCCCACTATTCAATGGCTAAAATTTATGATGATGTTAACCAAGTACATTCTGCGATTGATCACTATATGACATCTGTATCTTACGCAGGCTGTGAAGATAACTTATCATCACAATCAAAATCATTAACTAATATTGCTAACATCTATACAGACAGATACGATGAGTATGCATTTACTTTCTATGATGAAGCAAATGTTCTAATAGAACAGACAGAAGATTCAGAAATGAAAGGTTATGTTTCAAGCAATACCGCAGGTGCGTACAACAAATTCAACAAACCTGATAAAGCCTTAAAGTGCTATGCATACGCAGTTAAAAACTATTCTGATGCTAAAGAGGATAACTCAATAGCAGAAAACTATCTTGCAGCAGGGGAATTGATGTATGACCTTAAAAACCCTGCAAAAGCAAAAGTGTTATTGAGAAAAGCACTATCTCATACAGATTCATACAGAGATGCAGAACTAATTAACAGAATAAACGACCTGTTAGAAGAAATAGGGGGCTAGGGGGCAAATCAGAAGTAAATTAGGGGTAAATATAATGGGATTATTTGCTCCAACAATAGCGAAAAGACTATTCAAAAAAAATTCATAAATCAAAAACAGAACACATATTTTCAAAATTCATCAATTACACACACAGACACAGTCGGAGTTTTCTCCGGCTTTTTATTATTTTTAACGGTTTAGTATTAATTTTAGAGAGGTTGATATTTAATTAAACAAGATCTTTTCTGTATATATCCATCAATTTTCGGTGAATTTTAACATTATGAACTCTTATGTAATCAACGTGGTGCTCTAAAGCCAAGGTATTAAGAGCGAGTGTATATAAATCTTTTTCTTCGTTATCAGCATCTTTTATATTTAATAAACTTTTTCTTGAAAGTCCAAGCATTAGCGGATAGCCAAGAGAATAAAATTCTTCAATTCTGTTTATTATTCTGAAATTATCCTCTAAGTCTTTATCGAAGCCAATACCTGCATCAATAATAAGATTTTTTATTCCGCAATATTTGGCATACTCGGTTTGCTTATACAAATCTTTAAAGACATCATCAACAACATTTTTATAGTTAGGTTTTTCCTCCATATTTTTTTCGTTACCTAGTGAATGTTGTAAAATCAGTTCGCCATCGTATTTTGCAATAATTTTTGCCATCTCTTTATCATATTTTAGACCTGAAACGTCATTTATTATTGTTGCTCCGTTTTTTAGACACTCTTCTGCTACAATAGAGTTTCGGGTATCTATACTAATCGGTATATTATAATTATTTTGCTTTATAAACCTTAAGACCGGCATGATTTTTTCAAGTTGCTTGCCTGAAGATATGGCTGGCGCTCCGGGTTTAGTTGATTCAGCACCAATTTCAATAACATCAGCCCCGTCAGAAAGCAGTTGTTTAAAATGGTCACAGGCTTTTTCCGTAGAATTATACATTCCGCCATCAGAGAAGGAATTTGGAGTTATGTTTAATATTCCGACTATTTTTGTTTTTGTTCGTTTTTCGGTAAGTTGTTCCGATATTTTGTCTGCTAACTCTGAAAGCCCGAACGGCTGGTGTTTTAGTTTTATAGCAATTTTATTCAGTTGGGCAAAACTGCCTGAAAGTATTGCATCAGATTTTTCTATTTTACCTGTTATAACTTCTCTATGCGTTGCACAATCAGCACCGACAGATAATGCCGTTTGTTTTATAATATTCGCCTGCGGTGTAGTTAAGTCATACATTTTTAAGTTTTTGAATAGAAACTTGTCCGTAAATTTTTTTCTGTAAGATTTATCAAATCCGATATTTTCCAACTCTTTTTCCCAGTCGGCATTTTTTATTTGTTTGATTAAAAATTTTTGTTCAGTCATACATATCCTTATATTATTAGTAACGCAGATTATCTTATTTCATCTTTATGAAAGAATCGATAAAATTTTGTATTTTCATACCAATAGCAATATATATCTAATATAGGCTCTAACACAGCAGCCGTGTATGCAAGTATTTTGAGTAAAATACCCCCGATATGAATAACACCAAGCCCCAACACATATACAAGTAAAATGGTTGCAATATCTTTTCCAAAAAAGTTTAAGATATTAGCCCAATGGAGATAGAGCCAGTAAGCAATAGAACAACCGATAAACAAGTAAATTATTTTTTTCATGACACTAAAACCCTTCTAAATGATAAAATAAAAACCGTGCCACTACCTATCGGCAAATGAAAGACACCATATCCGAAAATAATATCTCCCCCTTAAGAATACAACACCCGTAAAGGTTGCCTTAGTGCTGCTATGTTTCCATCCTGACACGGTTCGACAGATTACGCCATCATACCTTAAGTTATCAACAATATTAAAATCTTCAACAATGCTCGCACAAGCCTCACAGTAGGCCCTGCACCCCGCTAAGCGTTCGGGTCGAGAAGTCCGCTATGTTCCCGTGGAGCACGGTCTATTCGTATTCTAGCATGGATTCGTTGGTTTGTATAGAGTTAATTATTATTTAGAGGTTTTAGCCTCTAAATAATGTTTTATTCTATATTTTCATGCACAACAGCCGGTATTTCCATTTCTTTTATAAGGTTAAAATATCTCTGTTTGTCTGTTTCCATTTGGTTAAATGCAGTTTGATATTCTTCTCTTGTTGTGTATTTATATCTTTTTGTATATAGAATTGTTTTTAACCCTTTGTAATTTTTGTAAGGTAATGCCTGCATTACATTAAATTCTATATACTTATATTCGTCTGTTTTTCCTATCAGTAAAAATACAAATGTTACCTTCTCTGTTCTTGAATTGCTGACCAGTGGTCTGTCATAATTGTTTGGAGAACTATCTCTGCTTAAGATAGATTCTGCATAATCCATTGTCTTGTTCGGATAGTTTGGAAACTCTGAAACTGTGATGAGTTCAGTCCAGTCGCTTCCTTTTTCATTTGATTTATAATATTCGTTCATATATTCACCGCTACGGGTTTGATTTGTTGAATATTTTAATGTATATATAATTCCGTCAAACATTATTTGATGAGGTTGTGTTGCACTCTGCTCTGCGGTTGTCTTTTTTATGCCACTATTTGTGTTTTTAGCGTATGCTGTTGATGTAAGTGTTAATATAAGTGCCAATAATAAGGCTAATGTTTTTATTGATTTCATAAGACCTCCTGTTTTTTACAATATTATCTCACAAAAAATATTGTAATTATGTCTAATCACAACTTTTGTAAAATTTATGTTATTATAAACTTATGAGAAAAGTTTTTGTATTATTGAGTGTATGTATTATATTATTTGGCTTGTCGCCACTTTATGCGCACGAATATTCCAACAATGAAGGGGAACAGTATTCTCAAACATATCAGGAGGAAAATCATCCTGATGGTTGTGATAACTATGTCATGCCTGAAGAAGATACAAACGTGATAGATGCAAACACATTAGACGAAAACGGAAACCTTTTGGTTTCTGTATATCAGGAAAAGAACAAATTTGGTATTCAAAAATCTGACGGAACAAAAATTACAAAAGCAATATACAGAAAAATGATAAGACTTGGTGATAAATCATGGATAGTTCAGTATAAAACTAAATTCGGACTGCTTGATTATGAGGGGAATTACATTATTTTACCTAAATACAGAAACGTACAAAGAATAGCAAACAAATATGTAAAATTTGGGAATGATAACGATTACGGGCTATATGATGAGAACGGGTTTACAATTATTCAGCCGGAGTATTCATCTATTGACCTGTTATACGGAAAAATGTTTCTTACCCGTAAAAACTTTCGTTACGGGGTTGTTGATATGCAGGGGAATACCCTTTTAGAAAACGAATTTGACGATATATATATGCCGTCACCTCATGAGATGCTTGTTCAGTATGAGGGAAACTGGTCAAAGATTGAAAGTTTATCAGAAAAAGAAATAACTTTGCCTGAAGATATTAACCAAATGTCAGAGAATAAAGATTTTAAAATAACAAATCTTGTTGTAAATACAGGTGTTGGGGCAGGGTATTCTGTTGTTACTTTAACAGATTATTTCTTAAAAGTGATTGCTTGTATTTCACCTGCCTATGAAGCGACTATTGATGAGTTGATGTATTCTCAGGGCGCAGATACAATTTCAATATTAATGAAACTTTCGTGGCTTCCAAAATTCCCATTTGTATTTATAAAACAATACTATCGTCAGTTGCGCAGTCCAAACAATGGCCCGCTTTCTAACACCCGCTCTACTCTTAAAAAGCAGTTGAGATAAGAATAGACTAAAAACTAGCCAACTGACCAGTAGATTAAATTATTTATTTTATCTATCATATATATGATTAAATATGAAATATAGGATAGCAGTATGAATACCCAAATTTTGCCAGAACAAGTTTCACTGACAAGCAGACAACGTGAAGTCCTATTGTTCATTGGGCGTGGATATACGAATGAAGAAATAGCAAAATTATTAAATATTACAAGACATACAGTAAAAGCGCATCTTTGCGCCATTTATGATATTTTAAAAACAGCCTCAAGAGTCCATGCAGTCATTAAAGCAATACAGTTAGGAATATTAAATATCGAAGATTTATAGTATCTTGATTTGATGCCGTTTATTCGTTATCATATCTTTGTTTATTATAAGGAGTGAGTTATGAACGATATTAAATTACCCGGAGTTGATACAGACGGAACAGAGAAAGAATATGGACTCTCTGATTTTAAGGGAAAAAGAACTGTTTTATATTTTTATCCAAAAGACAATACATCAGGTTGCACGCAAGAGGCATGCGATTTTCGTGACAATATAAACAGATTAACTAATAATGCGTTTGTTATCGGGGTAAGTCCTGACAGCATAAAAAGCCACCTAAAATTCAGAGAAAAACAGAGTTTAAACTTTATTCTTTTATCTGATACAGAACATGTTTTGGCTGAAAAATACGGGGTTTGGAAAGAAAAATCTATGTATGGCAGAAAATATATGGGAATAGAACGCTCAACTTTTGTACTTGATAAAGACGGTAATATTGAAAAAGAGTGGAGAAAAGTAAAAGTCAAAGGTCATGTTGATGAGGTTGTCGGGTATTTGGTGGGGTAAATTATTGTTTAG
>CAMHDG010000026.1 GCA_946183815.1 uncultured bacterium
ATCCATATTACAATTTTATCATAATTTTTTATTTTATTTAGGTTATAATTTATGTAGTGTTTATATTTGAAAGGAGAGCATACTATGTGGGAAAAAGATCAGAATATTAATGAAGTAAGAGAGATTAGAACCCGTACAAATGTCTATTTTGGTTGTGGTGCTATTCATAAAATTGAGGATATTGCAAAAGATTTATCGTCAAAAGGGATTGATAAAGTTATAGTAATGTCCGGCAGAAACGCATACAAATCAACAGGTGCTTGGGATGTTGTTGAAAAGGCACTAAAAGCAAATAATATTGGTTATATAAATTATGATAAAGTTACGCCAAACCCAACTACTGATGCTATTGATGAAGCAACAAAAATGGCAAAAGATTTTGGAGCGAAAGGGGTTATTACAATAGGTGGAGGTTCACCTACTGATGCAGGTAAATCTGTTGCTATATTGCTTGAATATCCTGACAAAACAGGTGCAGATTTGTATGAGTTTAAATTTAACGCCGAAAAGGCAGTGCCTATTGTTGCAATAAATCTTACTCATGGTACAGGCTCTGAAACAAACAGATTTGCCGTTGCAACTATATTAGAAAAAAATTATAAGCCTGCTATTGCGTACGACTGTATTTATCCGACATACGCTATTGATGACCCTGATTTAATGAAAGGTTTATCTCCAAAACAAACAAGATATGTATCAATAGATGCGGTAAACCACGTAATAGAGGCAGCAACATCAAAAGTTGCATCACCATATACAACGACTCTTGCAAGAGAGGTTATAGAGATGGTCGCAAAATACTTGCCAAAAGCAATATCAAACCCTAATGACAGAGAGGCAAGATATTACCTTTGTTATGCGGCAATGATGGGTGGTGTATGTTTTGATAACGGTTTATTACATTATACTCACGCTCTTGAGCATCCGTTGAGTGCGATGAAACCAGATTTTTCTCACGGACTGGGGCTTGCAATATTGTTACCTGCGGTTATTAAAAATATTTATAGCGCAAAGGCAGATACTTTGGCTTATATTCTTGAACCAATCGTTAAAGGTCTTAAGGCTGACCCTTCAGATGCAAATAAAGCATCAGATGGCGTTTATGCATGGTTAAAATCAGTCGATGTTCCAAATAAACTAAAGGATGAAGGCTTTACTGAAAGTGATGTTGAAAAATTAACAGAACTTGCGTTTACAACTCCATCTCTTGACGGTTTGTTAGGTATTGCACCAACGGAGGCAACAAGAGAGGCTGTTTCAACTATTTACAGAGAATCATTGTAATTTTGTTTATAAAACGGGATAGATTTTCTGTCCCGTTTTATTTTGGAGGGAATATGAAAATTCATCAAATAAGAAGTGCCACAATAATTGTGACGTATAATAACAAGAGATTTATCATTGACCCGTGGTTCATGCCAAAAGATTATATGGAGGGCTTTGAAACAGGTTTAAATTCTGATATTAGGCAACCAAGAGTTGAGTTGCCATCAGATTTTGATGTTAATAACCTAAATTTAGACGCTATTATTTTAACCCATTTTCACCCTGACCACTGGGATGAGTTCGCTCAAAAATCGCTTGATAAAGACTTGCCGTTTTTTGTTCAGAACGAGTTTGACCGAGATATTATAAAATCTCAAGGTTTTTCTGATGTGCGAATTATGTCTGAAAATGGGACAGATTTTGACGGAATTACGCTATACAGAACAGATTGTCAGCACGGCAGGAGAGAGGTCATAGAACCTGTTTGCAGACAGGTTGGGATGCCATACGATGCAAGTGGTGTAGTATTCAGAGCAGCAAATGAAAAAACACTCTATGTTGCAGGCGATACTATTTGGTGCGATGAGCCCCAAAATGCTATTGATAAATATAGTCCGGAGGTTATCGTTATTAATTCGTGCGGTGCTACGGTAAAGATTGGAGAAAGACTCATTATGGATATCGATGATGTAAAGGCAATATCCGATTATGCAAAAAATTCCCTTATTATCGCAAGCCACATGGATACAGTAAGCCATTTAACAGTGACAAGAGAAGATATAAAATCACTTAATCTGAAAAATGTTATTGTTCCTGACGACAATGAGGTTTTAACATTTTAATTATTTAAAAAGCGGGTGTCAAAAAAGTCAAATTTGTTTTTAATAAAAATTTTGATTTTTTATCACCCGCTTTTTGTGAATTATTTATTAGTGATGGCAGTGATATCCCTCTCCGCCATGTCCATGACAATGTCCGTGACCGCCCCCGCAGGAGTTTTCACCGCTTACAAGCGTTTTATTGAGATAGGAATCAACAATTTCTTTAATCGGTAATTCAGGACAGCCTGCAACAACTTGTACCCCGTTTTGAGCAAATATCATCATAGGACGTCCGCCCATTCCTCCTGCCAAAACAACATTTGTACCCTGCTCTGCTATCCAACTTGCACTTTGACAAGATATTCCTTCTTCAGGTACTTTTTCTTCAAGATTTAAGATTTCTTTTGTATCCATATTTACATCCGCAAATGTGAATGAGTCACAATGCCCAAAATGAGCACACAATTTTCCGTCTGATGTAGGAATTGCTATTTTCATATTTTTTTCTCCTCTTTGTTTATCTATATTATTCTGTAAAAGAATTGCACTCTCTAAAGCCTCTGTATCAGTCATATTATGACTAATTGCATAATTTTTTAAGATATTTAAAATATTTTCATTAATTCTTCTATTGAACGGAACTTTTTTTAAACAAGTCTTTTTTCTACCTGCTTGCTCACGTTTCCCGCCCCAACTGTATTGTTTACAACATCTCATAGTTTAAGTATACTAAAAAATTTGATTTTGTCAATACATAATCAAGTTATATTTCAATTACTTTAAAACTATGCCCAACGATAGTCAGGGGTAGTTGTATCTATATTAAATTCGGCATTTTTACCTGAAATATGGAATGGGATAAACGCTTCTATCTCTTCTCTTTTAGTTTCATAATCAAACTTTTTATCCCCTATAACCAAAACATCTTTATCAATAGTTCTTCTTGGAGAGAAATCGCCTCTTTGCTTAATAACTGAAAGTCTTGGGACATCAACCTTTGCAACAACAACAGGGGTTGATGCCTTATTTGTTCCGTTCTTTGCCACTGATGCAGATACATCATAGATAGAACTCACTGACATAAATTCTGTACTTTTTCTTCCTCTTATAACATCTTCTATTCTGGAAAACACGTTCAAAACAGGTTCACATACTCCAGAAAGATAATAATTCAAAATATCAGACACATTCTCTTTTTTGTCACATATTTTAGGGTATATTCCGTCTTTTTTTAAGGTATCTATAACCTCCTTAGAGTCCTGTGCATACAAACCACGATAAACAGTTTCAGTACCTAAATGGTCAGAGAACTGTTTTCGTAACTCAAAAGGGGATAATTTCGATGTATCCACCTGTTTTTCCTTTACAAATTGCGTAAGTTCCTCAATATGAGCCGTAACCTCAGGATCTACGAGAAGAACCCTGTGTTTTTTATCAATATTACTCTCGGACAACATTGAGTCATATTTTGGTAATTTTCTGCGATAAATTCTTGATAAAATAGAATCAAGTTTTTTCTCGTTAGAAGATAAATACTTATAGAAAACAGGGTTATCAAAAGGCGATATTTGTTTTTCAAAGTAATCAGAACAAAGACTCTCTTTCACAGATTTAAGATTTAAACGTGACGGGGTAGCCGTAAAACTAACCTTGTTACGACAAATCGGGGTAAAATTTTGATTACTATTGATACATATCATATTTGATTAAACAACCGTAAAAATTTTTTTTGACATAAATAACAGTATAAACTTATCCGACATTAAATATATGCGCACCGTCATAACCAACGGTCGGATGTTCCAGTGCATACTGTTTTGCAGTGGTTCTATCAGCAAGAGCCTGACCTGCTTTTTCACCTAGAGAGAACATTGAGCAAGAAGTTGCAATGAAACCTAATGCTTTAACTAATCCTGTAAATTTACCCAGAGGTAATTTTGACAACACCTTATTATTCTTTGCAAAAGTTTTTAAACCTTTTGCAACCATATCAAGCGGTTTTATTTGAGTATATTTTGCAGTTTTTCCACCTAAACCGAACAAATGTTTATACCCCCACTCACCTGCAAGCATAAAGGTCAAAGCACCACCCTCTTTTATACTTGCAGACTTTTTATCATCTGCACTCGCTGCCCTTACTATCCCCGCACCAATCAATATAGGATTAATCAACTTTTCTGCAAAGAAATTTACCCCTTTACACAAACCGTCAAAAACCTTGCTTGCACATCTTGCACTATGAATACCCTCGGAAACTGTTTTTAATTTTCCTGCAATTTTTCCAGTTTTAGTTTTTGCTAAATCTAAAACGTCACTTGCGGCATTTTTCAACTGCAAACCTGCTACGACAGCACGTTCCTTACGGTCTGCCCTGAAAGTATTATTCGCTTTATCTGTATTCATTACCCCAAAAATAACGTAACGAATAGGATCAGCCCAAATTGCAGTCAATATAAAACACCTTTACCATATAATACACACATATTTTATAAGTAAAGTTTTTAGAACTTTTTGCTATTTATTACATTTTTGTTACATTTTATATAAGTGAAAAATTTGATATTCCTGTTGTTATCATTGCAATTTCAAATTTATCAGCCTGCTTCAAAACGTCAGGAGTAACCCCCGGTTGAATAATCAAAGATATTCTGTTTTGAACAGCAACATTCAAATCGTGCACAGTCAAAGGAACATCTGTTGCAAGAACAGCCTCTTTTGCCTGCTCGCAAGATTTATCCAGCGCATATTCAAAAGCAGGAGTCTGCAATCCCTGTGCTATTCCCGAGGTTTTAAAATCTTTCGCTACAACAACACCTGCACTTTTTATATATTTTGTTATCTTCCATGCAAATATAGCGTCTTCTATTTGCTCCACTGATGGTTTTATCTTTGAAACAACTTTAAAAGAATCTTTATCCAACTCTTTTTTATTCTTTTCCTGAACAACTGTACCCAGAGGAGTAACAACAATTTCTTCCGTTAAATAGTTCTTGTACTCATTCAATGGAGTGTTTAATTTTACATATTTTATATTTTTAGAATCTAAATAATTTTCTGCATCCGCACTAAAATCAGGAGCAACTATAACATGTTGAGAGGTTAATAATCTGACCAAATCAACTTCCGCCGTCTTTGTTATAGCAACGACTCCACAAATTGAATCAATCGGGTTGCAGTCAACAGCCTTTTGAAAGGAATCAAACATTGTTGAACCCAGTGCAACACCTGTTAAGGTATTATTCTTTACCAGAACAGTTGCGCAAACATCATAAAACTCTGAAGCAACATTCAGTGCAAGTGTTATATTTAAAATATCAGAGTAAGTCAATTCAGAAGACGACCGGTAATCTACCATATCATGCGACCGATATAATTTTGCACTCTGACTGATAGTTGCTCCGGCACTCAAATCTTTTATAACCTCTAATTTTATTGTATCTTCCATTTATATTTCCTTTTTTATTTCATAACTATTTAGTCTGTTAAGGCAAATTTTGCCAAAAGTTACCTCAATTTACCCTAATTTACCCTAATTTACCCCTAAAAATCTTGACCAGCCGTTGGGATAGGCGGGTGTGACATTTGGGGAACAGGGGTTCTGCTTGGAACAGGCGCAGATGTCTGACCCTGTGGATTTAATATCTGTTCTTGCGGAGGCTGCTGCGGAGTATATGAATTTACTTGAACAACATCTTCAGTCGGTGCAACAGTATCTGAATCATCATGATAATTTGCACTGTTTTTAGAATTTGTTAAAGCCGCAACATTTTTGCCTGCTTTTGAGTTAAGCATATCAGGATAACCAAAGTCCTCATTACCATAAGGTTCTGTTGCTTTTTTCATAACATCACGCCAAATAATAGCGGGAACAGTGCCACCTGTTAAACCTCCCATTTTGGTATTATCATCATTCCCTACCCATACCCCTGTGACGACAGAAGGAGTATAACCAACGAACCACGCATCCTTATAATCATCCGTTGTACCGGTTTTCCCTGCACAAGGCTTACCTATATTCGCTGCCATACCTGTACCATGCTTAATAACCATTTTTAGCATTGATGTCATTATTGCAGCAACATCTGTATCTAAAACTTTTTCTGATCTTGCCCGAGGGGCTGAATACAAAATTTTACCTCTTGAAGATTCTACTCTCTCGATAGCGTATGGTTCAACCTTATACCCTCCGCTTGCAAATATACCGTATGCTCTTGTAAGTTCATACAATTTTACCCCGTTTGAACCCAAGGCAATAGTAAAATCATACTGGAGCGGAGTATTTATACCCATTACTCTTGCAACCTGAATAACGGAACGAACCCCAACATACTCTATTAATCTAACTGCACAGACATTTGAAGAAACCATCAAAGCCTTATATAAAGGTATTCTTCCCCTGTATTTGTTCCCGTAGTTGTGAGGTGACCAATTCCCATGCCTGTATGGTGTATCATCAATCATATCATTAGGAGAAAGTCCTCTCTGTATTGCAGCGGTATAAATAAACGGTTTAAAAGCAGACCCCGGAGGTCTTACTGCCTGTGTAACCCTGTCATATTGGCTTTCTGCATAATTTTTACCGCCTGCATAAGCCAAAATTTTTCCATCAACAGGACTAAATGAGAAAACAGCCCCCTGACTGTTTGCACCACGTAATCCCCATGCGTTAAGATTATTTATTAACGCTTCGTTCGCTGCTTTTTGAGCCTTATAATCAATAGTTGTTACAATCTTATACCCGCCTGATGATATTTCCTGCTCTGTAAAGCCTAACCTTGCCAACTCTCTCATAACGTAGTCACAAAAATAAGGTGCTTTATTCAAAGTGTAATATTTCGGCATATTAGTCAATTTTACATCTTCTTTTTGTGCTTTCAGCATTGTATCTTTATCAATATAATGCATCTTATACATACGCTCTAAAACTTTGTTTCTTCTCTTTATCGCCAAATCTTTATTATTAAACGGAGAATAAACAGAAGGGGCTTGAGGCAAACCTGCAATAAGTGCCATTTCACCTAAAGTCAACTGTTTTAAGTTCTTATTAAAATAGGTTTGAGATGCACCCTGAACCCCATAAGCACCAGAGCCTAAATACACATTATTCAGATACATTTCTAATATCTGGTCTTTTGTCAAAGATTTTTCTATCTTTGCGGCAATTATAATTTCTTTTAATTTTCTTGTATAAGTCTGTTCATTAGACAAGAACAACATTCTTGATAACTGTTGGGTAATTGTACTGCCCCCCTGAACAACACGACCGGCAAGGACATTCTCAAACATTGAACGGGCAAGCCCAAACAAATCATAACCGCTATGGTTATAAAAGTTTTTATCTTCCGTTGCAATAATAGCCTGCTGTAACTGTTTTGGAACATCTTTTATACTGACTTTTGAAAACATACAAGCATTAAATGTTTTTATAACTTCTCCGTCAGAAGAATAAAAGGTTGTAACCATATTAGGTCTAAATTCAGATAAATTATCAATAGGCGGAACAAGCATTAAATATGCCTGAAGTGAAACAATACCGCCTAAAACTACTGCAGCCCCTATTATTAACAAACGCTTCAACGTGTCAAATAAAGAATCTTCTTCTTGCTCTTTATAACTACGTGATACACGTGTTTTAAAATCATCATATCCTTTTTTTGTATATCTTGTCATATATTTTAATATCCTCTTCTTATCCCAAAAATAATTTATTTATCACTATTAATATGATAATATTTTATCAAAAATATAATATTTATACAAAAAATGATTACAGACTTATTAAACAATATTAAAAATGAATTTTTATCCTATTTTGTACCTGAAAAAATTGAGTACGAAATAGTAGGTGAGTGCAAAAAATGCGGTAAATGTTGTAACTATATGTATAGTTACGATACCTATACGGAAAAAGAGTTTAAAATAATGCAGTTTTTATTCCCCGCTTACAGAAGATTTTACATAAAAGGGAAAGATGATGACGGCAACCTCATTTTTGCCTGCAAATATGTAACAAAAGAAGGACTATGCTCTGTTTACGAAAAAAGGTTACCAATGTGCAAAAAATACCCTGCAAAAAAAATTTATTCCAAAGCAAAACTCCACGAAGGCTGCGGATACAAAATTATCGACAAAAAATTTGAGGACTATCTTAAATAAATTTTTTTGAGATAAAATTAATTTATGGATTGCGGGGGTATATGAGCATATTAAAAATTGCGGTGTTTAAAACTCCAAAAGTGAGCATAAAACGTGACTATCGCAAAATCAAATTCACAAAAGAAGAACAAAACTATCTTAATGAATATAAAGCCAAGGCAAATTACTCAAAGAAAAAGCCGATTAGTTTTG
The DNA here is from genome assembly GCA_946183815.1 of uncultured bacterium. Classification (GTDB taxonomy): domain Bacteria; phylum Cyanobacteriota; class Vampirovibrionia; order Gastranaerophilales; family Gastranaerophilaceae; genus UBA2883. The sequence goes on from CAMHDG010000026.1 coordinate 8,436, forward strand.
CAATTAAAAGAGGGATAGACACTATAAGCGGAGTAGTCGGACTTGTATTGTCAGCACCGATTATTGCACTTGCTGCCACGGCAATAAAAATAAATTCAAAAGGTCCTGTTATATTTAAACAAAAAAGGATAGGCTTAGACGGAAAACCTTTTGATACATACAAATTAAGAACCATGTACCAAAACAGTGATTCCACAACAAATGTAAAAGACAAAAATGATAACAGAATAACAAAAGTAGGAAAATTTTTAAGAAAATTCAGTATTGACGAATTTCCGCAGTTTTACAACATCTTAAAAGGTGACATGTCGCTTATCGGACCAAGACCGGTTACTCCTGCGGAACATTTTAATATAAACATGCCTGAAAACGCAATAAAATACGCTGTTAAACCAGGGGCAAAACTTGAATATTCAAAAGATACACTCCAAAATTCAAAGAACAGAATTAAGATAGAAAAAGACTATATTGAAAACTGGAGTCTTAAACGTGACGGAAAAGCCTTTATACAAATATTAAAAGATGTTTTTACAGGAAATAATTATTAATTCCTTGTCATATTCATAAGAATATTATAAGATAATAAAAACAAATTTTAAGGGGGAGAGAAAGATATGTCAGAAAATAAACCTATTGTAAAACTTATAGCAAAACCTGAAAACCTGCTAAAAACAATCTACACTGCGTGCAGAACATGTTACAGTGCAGACAGTCCGATAAATATTTATGAAAATACAGACGATGAAGAAAAAATGCTCAAACTGATAAACAGGGTAATTTCGTCAGGTCATTATTCAACAATAGAACATATACAGGTCAGTTTTGCAATCTCTAACGTGTCAAGAGCATGTACCCACCAACTCGTCAGACACAGACACATGTCCTTCTCTCAAAAATCACAAAGATACGTCAAAGAAAAAGGTCAATTTGACTATATCATCCCGCCAACAATAGAAAAAGATCCTGAACTAAAAGCAAAATTTGAAGAATTTATGGGCGAGATTTCTAAAAAATATTTAGAATTTACAGAAGCAGGCATTCCTGCGGAAGATGCAAGATTTGTTCTTCCTAATGCTTGTTCAACATCAATAGTAGCAAGCCTCAATTTAAGAGAAATGATTCACCTTGCAAACTTAAGACTTTGCACAAGAGCCCAGTATGAAATAAGAATGATGACAAAGGCAATGTGCGATGCACTTATTGCCCAAGAACCTTGGCTGAAAGATTATCTTGTACCAAAATGCGTAAGACTGGGTTACTGTGATGAGGACAAATCTTGCGGAAGAATGCCTAAAAAAGAAGTATTTTTAGGGGTAAATGCATAAGTCATGATAACATTTGACTACCTTACACTAAAAGCCTTTTTTGAAGAAAATGAAGAGTTCTTCAAAGGAGCAAGACTGCAAAAAATTCAACAGCCGACAAGACGTGATTTTTTGCTTACCATAAGAGGTGCCGAAACAAGAAAACTATATATTAATATTGACCCGCAGATCTATCACATCTGCTTTTTATCGGATGAAACTTACACAAAAAGAAATATTATTATTCCCCAAAAGCCGCCTATGTTTTGCATGCTTTTAAGAAAACATCTTGAAGGCTTCAGGATAACAGGGGTGAATGTTCCGCCTTATGAGCGTATTTTTGAAATATTTTTTGAATCCTATAACGAACTAAATGAAAAAATAAAATTATGTCTTGCAATAGAACTTATGGGAAAATACTCAAACATTATTCTTTATAATTGCGACACAAATATAATTATCGGTTGTGCTCACAATGTCGGAGCGGAAAAAAGCAGGGACAGAGAACTTGCCGGAACTCTACCTTATATTTATCCTAATAAACAGGATAAATCAGATATCTTAAGATATTTTGGAGAACTTCACCATAATCTTCTTAATGACGACTTTTTTGGGTTCTCAAAAGCCTTTCAAACTCAACTTGAAAGAAATAATGTTCCATTAGCCAAAATTAAAGAATATGTCGAACTAATCCCAAAACTAACCCCTGCTATCAGTAATACGGAATATTCCGTTTATTCCGAATTACTCACAAACCCAACAATCTATCCCACAGTAAACGAGATGATTGATACATATTTTTCTGACCAGCAGGAAAAAATTATTAAACGTGCGTTAAAACTTAAACTTAAAAACATTGTTTATCCAAACTTTAAAAAACAGCAAAAATTGGCAGAACAACTGTCAATTCAACTGTCAAAAAAAGATAATGCATCTAAATACAAAAAATATGCTGATTTAATTATCTCTAATCTATACAACAATAATGATTACTCAAAAGAACTCACTGTCTATGACTGGGAAACAGAGGAAAACATAACAATTCCTCTCGATAAAAAATTGACCCTAAAAGAAAATTCACAAAAATATTACCAAATGTACGCAAAATCAAAA
>CAMHDG010000027.1 GCA_946183815.1 uncultured bacterium
TAGAAGTTCTGTTTCAGATATCATGACGGTTGATAAATTTAATTATCAGATATTAGAGGATACTACAAAGACAAGATTAAGTCTAAAAATACAAGATGGGTGTAATAATCGTTGTGCGTATTGTATTATCCCTTTTGCAAGAGGAAAATCGAGAAGTGCAGAAAGTGACTTTATTGTTGAACAAATAAACAACGCAGTCAAAAAAGGGTTTAAAGAGGTAGTATTTACAGGTATTCATATCGGTCAATGGGGGATAGATATTGGAAAAACTTTTGTTGATTTGATTAGAGATGTTGAAAATAAAACTAATATTCCACGTTATCGTTTAGGTTCACTTAACCCTCTGGAAATAACCCCTGAATTGCTTGATATATTGCAAAATTCAGAAAAGTTTTGCCCTCATTTTCATCTTTCTTTGCAGTCTGCGTGTAACAAAACTCTTAAAACTATGAACAGATTTTATACGGTTGAATATTATCTTGACCAAATAGAAGATATAAATTCAAGATTTAAAACCCCTTTTTTAGGCAGCGATATAATAGCAGGCTTTGTTGGTGAAACAGAAGAAGATTTTAATACAACTGTTGAAAATTTGAAAAAATCGGGACTTTCCAAAATTCACACCTTCCCTTATTCGATAAGAAAAGGTACACAGGCAGAGGCTATGGACGGTCATTTGCCTGATAATGTAAAGCAGGCAAGGGCAGACATTATAAAACAGGTTTCTTCTGAAAAATTTAGACTTTTTGCAGATAAAAATATTGATACCACCTGTGAGGTGTTAGTTGAAAAAAGACCTGATAAGCATACAGGGAAACTAAAAGGAGTCACCCGAAATTATCTCAATGTTCTTATTGATAGTGATAATACCAATTGTTTTAATACTTTAAAAAAAGTCAGATTATCAGGATACAAAAATGAGAAATTTTTTGGAGAGTTTATTTAATAAAAAAGAGCCAATCGGCTCTTTTTTATCTGATATGAAGATTTTATATAAATATTACTTTTGACCGTGTTGTCTTTTAATGATTTGGTTAGCCATAGCACCAATGATGCCGCCTGTTTTAACTCTTTCAATATCGTCATCAGAGTATGTTTTAATAAATTTAACAGTACCTGTTTCTGCAACACTTTTAGCGGCTGCAATGAATGTTTTAAAATCAGGACCTTGTAATTTTGGCATAGTCATTTTAAAACTAACTCTTGCAGTTTCTGCACCTGTAACAACTTTTTCTTTATTAACAACCCCTGTTTCATCTTTTCTGTAAACAGAGCCGTCACCTTGTGTTAACGGTAAAACTTCTGCTATATCTTCTGCTGAAATAAATTGTTCTAAATCTTCTGCTAACATTGCTGTTTGTTCCGGTGTCATAATCTAAATCTCCATATCCTAATTATCAAATAATATTTCCTATGTATATATAAAGTATATACATATATGATAATTGCTTTTTTTAATAATTAGTTATTAACATTTCTTAATATTTCCTTAAAAGTGAATAGTAATACTGTTTAATACGTTTTATTCAGAACTGATTCGTGTGCTTTGTATTCGATTGTGTCATCAAGCGGTTTAAGTTCAATATTGTCATTGTATTTTTTTTGTAGTGCAAGTTTAATTAAATAGTCTGCAAAGTGAGGGTTTTTTGGTAAGAACGAGCCATGCAAATATGTACCAAAAGCGTTTTTAGAGCGTGCGCCTTCAGTCTTATCAAGCCCGTTGTTCCCGTTGCCGATTATTACCTTTGCCATAGGAGTTGTATCTCCTCTTAAGTAGGTTAGTCCGCTATGGTTTTCAAAACCGACTAAAGTGTTTTTGCCGTAAATATAATCTATCTCTGCAGTTACATTTCCTATAAATCTTGTAGGTCCTGCTTCTGTGTAGGCATCAAGAATACCTATCCCATCAAGTCGGTCAGCATCGTTTGGCTGATAGTATTCGCCCATCAGTTGATATCCTCCGCAGATACCTAAAAATACTGCGTTGTTGTTGTATTCTTCCGTTAAGAGCCCTTTGAATTTTTGCAGTTCGTGTGAAACCTCAACTTGTTGTCTGTCTTGTCCGCCTCCTATAAAGAAGATGTCTGTCCCTGCTTCAAGTTTGTCACCTATATTGAATTGTTGGATTTCTAAATCTATACCCCTCCATTCGCAACGGTTTTGCAAAACTTTTATGTTTCCAATGTCACCATAGATATTCAAAAACAACGGATATAAGTGAACAAGTTTAAGTTTTAAATTAGTCATGTTTGCCTCTTTTATTTTGTGTGTTTGGACTCTGTTACGTTTTTATAAAATTCTGATGTAATCAGTTGTGAATAATGTTTTTTATCGTTAAGAGATACTATTATTTTTTGATTATTTTTATCGTGGTCAACCACAGATATAATTCCGCTTACTGTTGTATGCGGGAAATTGGATAGTTTTGCGTTAAATTTTACATAAGGTACTCTTGTTCCGTAGGTTGTCATGTAGCCTTTATCAATAATATCTATATGTTCAACCCCTGTCGAATGATATTTTACTTTTTTACACAGATCTTCAATTTTATATTTTACCTCTCCGCTTTTTATATCTTTTTCTGTTAGCAAAGTCTTTTTACCTGAATCAACAATAATCATCTTTTGTCCTGTTGTTTGATGCTTTGCAACAACTGTTTTGTAACCCATTACTTTTACGGCTTTATCAATATTAAATTCATTATCAACTTTTGAAAAGTCGCCGACTTCTGCCTCGATTTTTTCTTTGTTTGCACTAAATAAACTAAAATTTGATATTGATGTAAAGAAGCCTTGCTTGTATAGTGTAAAAATACCTATTACTGCAAAAATAATAATTATTGTGTTAATAATATTTTTAAAAAATCTAAACAATTATTTTACCTCTGCTCATTCTTATTATACAATTATAGACATGGTAAAGACGGAAATCAATAATATTAATAGTGTAGATGTAAATATTGAAGATACGACACCTGTAATGCAGCAGTATTTAAAGGTTAAGAGAGATTTAGGGGATGCAATTCTGCTGTATAGATTAGGTGATTTTTATGAAACATTTTTTGAAGATGCAGAATTGATGTCTAAAGAGTTAGAATTAACTCTCACAGGTCGTGATGCAGGTGCAAAACTTGGCAGAGTCCGACTGGCAGGTATTCCCGCAAAAGCGGTTGATAATTATGCTAGAAAGTTGATTGAAAAAGGGTATAAAGTCGCTATTTGTGAACAGTTAGAAGACCCAAAACTTGTTAAATTAAAACAGGGAGAGGTTGTTAAAAGGGGTGTTGTTCGTGTGCTTACCCCAGGAACTTTGATTGAAAATAATTATCTTGAAAAAACATCTAACAATTACATTTGTTCTTTATTTGAGGAAAAGGGAACATGGGGATTTGCTTATTCTGACATAAGTACAGGAGAATTTAAGGTTACACAAGCCCCTTTGAATATGATTATGTCAGAACTTGCCAGAATTAAGCCTGTTGAGGTCATAGGTCCTTCTGTTGCACAAAAGGCACAGCCTTTTCAGATTGTTCCTGATGAGATTTTAAATCTTCCTGATGAAATTACATCTCAATATAAGTGTTCAAAAGTTCCGGAAAAGGTTTTTTCAGAAACTTTCGCAAAAAATAATCTTATGTCTGCAATGAATTTATCAAGTCTTGATACTATAGGATATAACAGTTGTAAGGTAGGTTTTCGTTCAGCGGCTGCATTGTTGGCTTATATGTGGGAAAATTTAAAAGAGGCTTTCCCGAAGGTTGATAAATTGCAGGTTTATGATTTGTCTGAATATGTACTTATGGATATCAGTACACGTAAAAACCTTGAATTGACGGAAACTTTGAGGGAAAAGAATAAATATGGTTCTCTGTATTGGGCAATAGATAAAACTCATACTAATATGGGGGCAAGGCTTTTGAGTTCTTGGATATGTCAGCCGTTAAAAAATATCGATATGATTAAGGCTCGTCAAAACTCAACCGAGAAACTCATAAATCATAATAATGAAAGAATTGAGTTAGCAGAAGTTTTAAACCAAATTTATGATATCCAAAGATTATCAACAAGGTTAAGCAGTTCTGTTGCTATGCCTAAAGATTTTGTTGCTTTGAAGGAGTCTCTTTTTTATCTTGATACTTTACAAAAACTTGTTAAAGCCTGTGATTTGAACACGTTTGATTCAATATCGTCTAAAATACCTGATTTGATAGAATTTTCTAATCTGATAGATAAAACAATAATTGATGATCCTCCAAATGTGATTAAAGAGGGTGGAATTATAAAAGATGGTGTTAATGAAAACCTTGATTATTTAAGAAACTTGATGAATAATGCTGAAGATTGGCTGGTTAAGTTTGAAGAAAAAGAAAAAGAACGAACAGGGATAAAAAATTTAAAGGTTGCTTATAACAGGGTATTTGGATATTATATTGAAATTACAAATTCAAACCTTGATATGATTCCGCAAAATTATGTAAGACGTCAGACGTTACGCGGGGCAGAAAGATTTATTACAGATGAGTTAAAAAAACATGAAGATGAGGTTTTGTCTGCTCAAACAAAAGTTTGCGAATTAGAGTATAAAATTTTCTCTGATTTTAGAGTTTACGCAAAAGAATTTGTAGATGTTATCAGAGAACTTGCTAATTCCATAGCGGAATTAGATATATATGTTTCTTTTGCAACGGTGGCACTTGAGTCTAATTACGTTAAACCTGAGTTGACAGATGGTTCTGAATTTATAGTAAGAAACGGTCGCCATCCTGTATTAGAAAAGATTTTGCCATTAGGTGCGTATGTTCCAAATGATTTAGATTTATCTGACGTTGATAGTGCGGATAGTTCAAGGTTTATGATTTTGACCGGTCCAAATATGGCAGGTAAATCTACGTATATGAGGCAAAATGCTTTGATTGCCCTGCTTGCACAGATTGGTTCGTATGTTCCTGCTGATTTTGTCAGAATCGGGGTTGCTGACAAAATATTCACAAGAGTAGGTGCAAGTGATGATTTGACATTGGGTCAGTCAACATTTATGGTAGAGATGATTGAAACTGCATATATTTTAAATAATGCAACAGAAAAAAGTCTAATACTTATTGATGAAATAGGCAGGGGAACAAGCACTTATGATGGTGTTGCTATTGCCTGGGCTGTTGCGGAGCATATTGTATCAAAGATAAATGCCAGATGTATTTTTGCAACTCATTATCACGAGTTGAATGTAATGACCCAAACTTATCCGCAGATAAAAAATTATAGGGTTACGATATCCGAGACAGATGGTAATATTGAGTTTTTAAGAAAAATAGTTCCGGGTGGAGCGAGCAAGAGTTATGGTATTCATGTCGCAAAAATGGCAGGTTTGCCAACGAGTGTAGTTAACCGTTCAAAAGATTTGATGGTTAAGTTGCAAAAAGATTTTTCAAAAGATTTATCTTCCAGACGAAAAACTTTGAGTGAGAACGCTGACCCTCAATTATCGTTGTTTAAGATGTAAATTATTGATTAGAGGCTTAAGCCTCTAATCAATAAAGATGCTAGAATGCTAGGAATGGTAAGATGCTAGGAACTCTTTACTATTAAGATTATTTCTAAATTTTCCTAGCATCCTAGGACTCCTAGCATCCTACCATCTTTAATACCGCTAAACAATAATTTACCTATCATAACAGCAATTAACAGTTTTATTTTATAAGGGCTTGGATTTCTTTGAAGTTCGGATGGGTAGATGTTTTTAATAATTCAAATAAAACAGTTTCAACACATGTTAATTTTGCCCCGTAATCTCTCATAAGTTCAAGTGCTGTTCTGTAATCTTTTGTCTTTCTGCTTGATACTGCATTTTTTACAACATAGACGTTATATCCTTTTTCTAAAAGAGCAAGCGCACTTTGATATACGCAAATATGCGATTCTATTCCTGTTAAAATTATATTTTTTCTGTTTAAATTTGTAAGTGCATTTTCTACCTTTTCATTATCAAGTGCAGAAAATGTTTGTTTTTCAAATATTTTATCGGGGGCAAGGTTTTCTCTTACCTCAAATATTGTTGAACCTAATCCCTGCGGGTATTGTTCTGTTGCAATAACGGGTACTCCAAGTATTTTTGCGGTTTTTGACAATATTATATTGTTTTTTGCAATTTCTTCACTGTTTTTAAGCATGCCAACCAATCTGTCCTGAACATCAACTATGAAAAGTACAGAATTATCAATATCTAACATCATCCCTCCTTAAACCTGAAGGTGTTTCTTTATTGAAAGCAAACTACCTAATGCCCCGAACAGAATACCTACAAGTAACAAGGTTAAGACAACCATTCCTTCTGCCATAAGCGGATTAGGTATAAGGAAGAATTGGTTCATTTTCCCCAGTAGAGTCTGAACAAAGTGTAGAGGGATAAGAGCAATCATTGCGCCTGCAAAGCCATAAAAAGCACCCTGCATAACGAATGGTATTCTTATGTACCAATTACTTACCCCCATTAACCGCATTATTTCAATCTCATCTTTTCTTGACTGAATTACAAGTTGAATAGTGTTATTTATAATTGTAATTGTTAGCATTGCAACAATAAGCGTAACAACGATTGTTGTTGTGTTAACAACATGGATAATTAGTTGAAGCCTTTTTGCGAGTGTTTCAGGATAATTTGTACTTTCTACACGTTTATCTGATTTCACGCTTTTTATGACACTGCCAATATATTCAATATCATCAACTTTTATTCTTAAGGTATCAGGCAGAGGATTACTAATATTCGGTAAATCAATAACCTTTCTTAAATCTTTCCATCCGTGTTCTTTTGGATGAACTTTTACTGAAATAACGTGGTCTAGTCGTGAAAATTTATCTGCCATCTCTTTTGCAGGTGCATTTGGATGCAGATACGCCGATATTTCAAGAATTGAACCTAATTCTTGAGCAAATTGTGCCATTGATATTGTTGAACGGAACAATGCCCCAAAAATTGATAATATTGCTGCCATTGTCGTAATAATGATGATATTCATAAATCCGGTTCTTTTAATATCATTCACTGCTTCCATTGTTATTCTGTAAATAATTCTTATATCTGAAAGCCAGTCTTTTGGCATATATTCTTTGACTTGATTTTTTATAGCCTGTTTCCTACTCATAAGTTGCTTCCTCCTCGTCTCTGATTTTTTCACCACCGTCGAGGGTTATAACTCTTTTTCTAAAATAGTTAACCATGCTCTTGTCGTGAGTAGAAACGATAATAGTAATCCCTTTTTGATTGATTTGGTCTAATATTTTCATGATTTCCATTGAATTTTGAGGGTCTAAATTACCCGTAGGTTCATCTGCAATAAGCAGTGGTGGCCCATTCACAATGGCTCTTGCTATACTTACTCTTTGTTGTTCTCCTCCTGATAATTCAGTCGGCTTAGAGTTTCGTTTTTCTAATAAACCAACAATCTTTAGTGCACCTATAACACGTGTGCGAATTTCTTTATTACTTATTCCAAGAGTTCTTATTACGTAGGCAACATTGTCATACACAGACATATTAGATAATAGTTTGTAGTCCTGAAATACAATCCCCATACATCTTCTTAAATTTGGAACTTTATTAGATGGCAGGTTTGCAATATTTATCCCGCCAATCAAAACTGTCCCGCTTGTTGGGGTTTCTTCTTTATATAAAAGTTTCATAAGGGTTGATTTACCTGCCCCTGATGCCCCTGTAATAAATACAAATTCTCCCGATTTTATATCAAGATTTACATTTTTTAGTGCATAATTGTTTTTATATTTCTTTGTAACTGCTCTTAATTGTATCATTGTTTTATCTCAACTATTTTTCTCACTATACTTTTTGCATCTAATCCAAAATGAGTAAGTAACTCACCTGCTGTTCCGCTTTGTCCAAATTCATCGTTAACACCCAGTCTGATAACTTTTGTCGGGTATTCTTCAGATAAAGTTTCGCAAACCGCACTACCCAGACCGCCTTTTATTGAGTGGTTCTCAACAGTGATAACAAGGTTGTTTCTCTTCGCCGATTTTATAACGGTTTCTTTATCAAATGGTTTTACAAACGGCATGTGTAATAATTCAACGGATATTCCTTTTGTTTCTAGTTCGTTGCAAGCCTCAATACATTCTTGTAAAGTTTCTCCGTTAGTAATCAGGGTTAAGTCGCTCCCTTCTTTTATTATTTTTGCTTTTGTAGTCAATTCAAGCCCATCTTCAAAGACATCAGGAAGACTTGCCCTTGCCACTCTTATGTAATAAGGTCCTTCATGTTCTCCTGCATATTTTATTGCAGCATACGTTTCAGCGTAATCTGCTGGTACTATAACGTGCATATTCGGAAGATTAGCCATTAGTGCAATATCTTCTAATGCCTGATGGGTCGCTCCATCTTCTCCTACTGTAACCCCGCCGTGTGTCCCTACGATTTTTACGTTGAAATTTGAATAGCATACGGTGTTTCTTATTTGGTCATAAGTTCTGCCTGTTGCAAAAACTGCAAACGTAGCGGCAAAAGGAATTTTGCCTGTTGCAGAAAGCCCTGCTGCCGTATCTATAAGATTTTGCTCGGCTATCCCTACATCAAAAAATCTGTCAGGAAATTCCTTTGCAAATAATTTCGTTTGGGTTGATGCTGATAAGTCAGCATCGAGTGCTACGATATTTTTATTTTTTGTTCCCATTTCAACGAGTGCTTTTCCAAAAGCCTCTCTTGGTGAACGTTTTTTTGTTCTGTCTATAATCACTAAACCTTCTCCTCATTTTAAGTTTATCATAAAATTGAAAACATGGAAACTTTGTAAATTCTGAGTAGTTTCTGTATTTTCTTTACGAAATGTAAATTATAGGGTATTTATTGGCAAATTTTAAGGTTTAGGGTAGTTGCAATAAGAGGTTAGTGAACACAATCATTAAAGGTTAATGTTGTAAATAAAATATAGTTATGATAGAATACAAAAAGTTTAAAGGATTTTTAATGATTAAATTTTACCTAACAACTGAATTACATCATTCACATAGAAACCCGAAGGGACTATGTAATTTGGTGTAGCCGGTTTTTAATAATGTAGTTTCTTCGGGAAAAGTTTAGTCGTGAAGGAATTATTTTATTAAGGAGAATCATTAAATGTCAATGTTAATAAATACAATATCAGCAATAGGAAATAATAACAGTTTTGCCCCTTTACTTGTGCGTGACTGCGGGATTGAAGCACCTACTAAAGTTGCTCAAACATATAACCAAAACGCTAAAGAATCTGCTATTATGGCAAAACACGCAACAAGAGAGAGAATAATTGACGAATACGGATCTTCTGTTATTTGGCTTGGTGGTGTGCCTGCGGTTGAAATTATTGGCAACAAACTTATTGATAAAAAAGGTATTAGTTCCAAAGTTAATTATAAACTCCTTGATGATAATAAAAACGCTATGAGCGAAATTGACAGAGCGCAACAAGGGGTTGATATTAATATTGAAAAATTCTCTGGTAACAAATCACAAGATGTCATTGATGCAGTTGAAGATTTGAAGAAAGCAAAAGCAAATAAAAGTCTTTTCAGAAAAATGACCGTAGGAAAATATACTGCTGCTATTGCTATTCCTGTTGCTTTGATGGGATTTGTTCTTCCTAAGTCTAATTTTGCACTGACGAATTATCTTTTCAAAAAAGATGCAGAGAAAGGCTTGATTCCTGAAAAATATTTAAAAGATAAAAAAGGGCTTAACTTAAATATAAGAACTACCGATAATGATATGCCATTGAATACGGCAAAATTATCTAATGGTTCAAATGATGAAAGATTTACAACATTAAATTCAATGAGAGGGCTTTCTTTTACTAATAATAAGAAGGGAAATAAACCGTCATTTACAGGGTTTGCATCATTTATGACAGGCTTAACTCAACAACAAAAGATGGCAATGACAGATGGCGGGCTTGGTATTGGCAGAGTTGGTACATCAAGACGAAAAAATGAAGCGATAGAAAATTCTGTTCGTGTCGGCGGTATGATGTATCTTAACTTTGTTGCTCCTAAACAAATTGACAAAGGATTAGACAAAACGATTACTCAAATCTTTGGTATTAATCCTAGTCTAGATCCAAAAATCATGGCTAATAAGAGGTTTTTAGCATCTGTTAAATATAATCACCTTGAATTACCAAAATCTCAGGAAGAAGTTATAGAATTTTTGGATAAAAATCCAAAATCTTTATTCTCTAAAATTGCTCAACAACAAGGAAAAGTCCAATTCTTAAAATCAGGAGTCAGAGATCCTAGATGTTATGTTGATACTGATAAGGTGTTTAAACTGGCACAAAAAATGGATGAATTTGGCAGAGGTGCAAGAAAATCAGGTGATGTTAAAAAATACGCAAGAAAAGCATTGGGCGCAAAGAGTGCAAGTATATTGGCGAATATTGCAATAAGCAGTACTCTTCTGGCCGTTGCACTACCTCAATTACAATTTGCTTTGAGGAAACTTTTATTCAAATCTGACGTTGACCCCGGACTTGTATAGAATTTGAATAAATAGTTTATTTAGAGTTATAATTCTCTTATGTTGAGAGAAAAAGTTTATCAAATGTTTATAACGGGTACGGGTGATAACCTTGATTATTTTTTGAAGAACGGTCTTGGCGGGGTTATATTCTTCACACGTGATATAGATTCAAAAGAGCAGTTCTCTGATTTGGTAAAGGGTATAAAATCAAAATATACGAAGATTTTGCCGTTTCTGTCGATTGATCAGGAGGGTGGAAGAG
>CAMHDG010000028.1 GCA_946183815.1 uncultured bacterium
AAGTGCAACTTTACCAAAAAAACCGATTTACTCATATTTACTCATTATTTACTCATTATTTACTCACACCGGTCACTTGCTTTCCAATAATAGTAGGTTGGCTTGACAAAGCCAACATTTTGATATTATAGAATTGGTAAATCCGACCTACTAACTGGTATATTGAAAAATTATAAATCTTAACATAACACAAGTTCTTTTATATTTTTAATTAAATTATAGAATAATAAAAGGAGAAAAATTTTATGACAATTAGATGGGTTTATTTGGATGAAAGCGAGTTTCAACTTAAAGGTAAAACATATATAGCTTATGGTGCATTAATAACTGAGGATAGAATAAAACAGGAAAATATCAATAATGCATTAAGCACATTACAAAAATTCAAAGATAAACAAGATCCCGATTATCAACCCCAAAATGATAATAGAACACTAGAAAGGGGATACTTTCATGCTTGTGATGATTCATGTTGTGCACATACATCTATTTGCTTAGAAATAGAAAATTTAAATGGTGAAGTATCACTTAATTGTATTCCTAAAAACGAAAAAGCAAATTTGAATGCCTTAAGTATGACATCTGCAATCCAAGGATTGCATCATAGAGGATACAGTGCGCTTATTTATGAAGAAAGAACTGGACTTTCAAATAATGTTATTAATAATTTGATACAAGAGTATGAAATGGGTGTGATTTGTGATTATGCAAGTACTCTTTTTATGCCAATTTGTTTTTCAGAACCAGGTTATAAGATTTCTAATAAACAAGAACCGGGCATACAATTTATTGATTTTATTCTGTGGGCTTATCAAAGAAAATTAAATGGCAATACTGATTGGTACAATCGAGTTCATAAAAATTCATTAAAAAGTAAAGGTGTTCATATTACTGCCCAATATGCAGAAAATCAAGAAACAGAAGATTATTTTTTTAACTTTACGTTAAATAAGGGCTTAACAATTCCTGATACAATAGGAATGTATGACAATAAGGAACTAAATAAAAATTATTTATCTATAAATGCACTTGATGAAATAAATGATAAGAATATCCTTGATAGTTTATTGCTAATAAACAATCTAATGAGCAAAGTACAATATAACAAGAATCCTCAACGCTTTTTTGAAATGCAAATAAAAGAAAGTATTGAAAATAGAAAAAATAACTTGGAAGGATTTTTAATAGCTTTTCTAAAAATGTTTGATACATTTAATTTTATCAATTTAGCACCAGATATTATAACTAAGAACAGATTATTGTTGGCAAGAAAAATAGTAGCATTATCTTTCTATCATAGTTACTCTGACAGAATAGAGTTGCAAGAAAAGTTGAAAAGTTGTTGGGAAGTATTAATCAGCCTAGGGTTGGTTTAAGAATACTTCTTATTCTCTGCTAATTCCCCGTTAGGTTGTTTAGGGAATTTTGGGTAGAGAATTTTATTATTAGATGTTTTGCCGTTATAATAATTCTGCGGAATCCCTGAAAATTTTAAAAATAACCCTGTAAAATAGCGGATATCAGGGAATATAAAGAGAGCCTTTTGCTCATTGGACTAAATCCACCACCATTTAAGAGAGCCGAAAGGCTCTTTTTTGGTTTTAGTTTTTTTTGGTTTAATTTACACTCTATTGAATTTATGTTACTCTGTTTTTATGAAAAAGATTGCACTTATTAGCCACGGTTGTGCTAAAAATTTGGTCGATTCCGAACTCATACTGGGTCTGTTATCTCAAAACGGGTATGAGATTACTCTTGATGAAACTGAATCTGACATCGTTATTATCAATACCTGCTCTTTTATCCATGATGCCGAGAAAGAATCGGTTGATTCTATTTTGGAAATGATAAATGAAGGTAAAAAAGTTATAATTGCAGGCTGTCTTGCCCAAAAACACGGTAAAGAATTAAAACAGGCTATCCCTGAAATATCTGCTCTTATAGGAACAACTGACTTTACAAAAATTATTGATGTCCTGAACTCTCTTGATAACGGGGAAGATTATATCGAAAAAGTTACAAGTAATCCTAATTATATTTACCCCGAAAACATAGAACGTCAACAAATAACTATGGGTTCAAGTTCGTATATTAAAATTGCTGACGGTTGCAACTATCGTTGCGGCTACTGTATCATCCCATATCTTCGTGGCGATTACCGTTCACGTAAAATAGAAGATATTGTTAATGAGGCAAAATCTCTCGTTAAAAAAGGGGTTACAGAAATAATTCTCATCGCTCAAGACACAACTGTCTACGGGATTGACCTCTACAAAAAACCTATGTTATCAGAGTTATTAAAACAGTTAAATCAGATTGAAAATCTTGGCTGGATAAGAATTATGTATGCTTATCCGACTCAAATGACAGACGAACTTTTAGACACAATAGCAAGTTGTGACAAAGTGGTTAAATATGTGGATATTCCGCTTCAACACTCTCATCCTGATATGCTAAAAAGAATGAACAGACCATCTTTCGATTACAGACCGATGATAGATAATATCCGAAATCGTATCCCGAATGTTGCAATTAGAACTGCATTTATCGTGGGTTACCCCGGCGAAACTGAAGAAGAATTTAATCACCTGTATGATTTTGTAAAAGATATGAAATTTAACAAAATGGGTGTGTTTGAATATTCAAGAGAAAAAGGAACTCCTTCCTATTCTATGAAACCGCAAATCTCTAAAAAAGTTATGCACGAAAGGTTTAAAAAACTTATGGAACTTCAACAAGGTATCTCAAAAAAAGTGAATGAAAGTTTTATAGGTAAAACCCTGCCTTGTATAATAGAGAACTTTACAGATGATGGCTATGTCGTTGCAAGAACCCAAAATGATGCACCTGAGGTCGATGGAGTGGTTTATATTAAAACTAATGAACCTCTTGTTCCGGGAGATATTGAAAATATTAAAATTGTTGGCTGTGACGAGTATGACTTGATAGGGGAAATCTAGGACTGTCTGTTTTTATTGTTTTATTTGCACGCATTTAAAAAATTTGATAATATTGTTATATGGATAAAATCATAGAGAGTTTAAAAGAATTAGGGTTCAATACTTACGAGGCAAAGGTTTATGTCGCTCTGTTAAAGCACTATCCTGCAACAGGTTATGAGGTCAGTAAAATTGCTGATGTCCCTCAATCACGAACATACGACACTCTCAAAGCATTAACTCAAAAACAGGTCGTCACCTCAACTCCTGATAAGCCCGTTACATATTCCCCAATTAAGCCCACTGAACTCACAAAACGGTTTAAGCGTAAAATGACAAGTAATATTGAGTTCCTTGAAAAACATCTCCCCGATGTTAAAGAGGACTATCTTGAACCCATTATGTCCATTAACGGTGATAACAAAACTCTTGATAAAATTATTGAAATTATTAAAAACGCTAAAAAAGAGATTTATCTTGAAATATGGTCACTTGATTTTAAAAAAATTGAACAGGATTTACTCGATGCCTACAACAGAAATGTTGAAATCAGGATTGTTGGATACGATAGATTACAAAGCCGTTTTGGGTTAGTTTTTGAACACCCTTTCGCTAAAAAATTGGAATCATATTTTAAAGGCAGAGTTGTAATAATTGCCGCTGATGATAAAGAAGCCTTCTATGGTAAAATTCCGTCTAACCCTTCTGAATCGGCAGGCGGGATTTGGACTAAAAACAAGGATATCGTTTTTTTGATTAAAGAACTTATGATTCATGATATGCTTGTTCTTGATATTCAGCATAATATGACTGAAGAGTTAATGTATAAATATGGGAATGGTTTTAAACGATTGTATGACAAAGTTTTAGGAGTGAATAATATCTATCGCTCTAATTAAAAATCTTCAGGCGGGATTAAGGGGCTTTTTATGAGTCGTTTTATGGTATAAATTCAACGAATTTTAAATCTTAATCTTCACTGCTGTGTCTTAAATAGTAATAACGATTTGTATTTTAACTCTTTTTGTTGTAATCTGAAATTGTGGAAAACAATGGTTTAGATTTGGAGTTTATATTACAGAGTTGCGGTATCGGTACCGATATTGATGAGGAGATTTTGATTGAAAATTTGATAAACCTCTCGGATAACTATACCGATGATGAACTTGTGCAAATTTATAATCATCTTATGGGTACGGTCTATAACCCGAAAGTTCTAATGCAACTAATCAGGCTCTCTGATAAATATAGAGATAAATCTTCGTTAGAGGTTTTGGTTAATCTGCTCTTAATGAGAATTAATCTTGAGAACACCCCCTATGATTTTGATGATTTGGTGAATGTTCGTGTAATGTGTGCAAAAGCCATTGCTAATATTAAAGATCCCTCTGTGGTAGGTTCTTTATTATATTGTCTGAACAACAAGCATGAAAATTATAAAGTACGTCTGGCATGTGCCGATGCCCTTGGTAAAATCGGGGATAAGTACGCAACCGCTCCGCTTATTGAACTTATACAGGATGAAGATGAAAAATCTGTTTATCTTAAAGAATCTGCTGTATCTGCTTTGGGCTTCCTCGGCGATGATATGGCGATTGACCCGTTAGTGTCTATTCTTGATGCAAAGCAAGGTTTAATGGATAAATTTTCATTCCTGAAAGAACGTGTCATTGAGGCTTTAGGAAAACTTAATTCTCATAACTCAAAAGTTATTAAAGCATTTAAAAAATCTTTGATGGATGTATCTCCAATGGTTAGAATTAACGCTATCGAAGCGATTATGAACAGTGATGAAGAAGATGCGGCAGAAATCATTAAACCTTGTCTAAACGATGATGACGATGAAGTAAAAAAGAACGCATTGATAGCATTATATAACCTTTTGGGTCGTGATATTCTTGACGAGGTCGTTTCTATGCCGTCATACAGTGAATTTTTGAGAAACACTGCGAAAGAACTCATTGAAGAATACGAAAATGAGGATGGTGAAGATGAAGAATAAATCAGTTATTCTTTTATCAGGCGGGCTTGATTCACTGGTATCGCTTGGGGCAGGGATAGAAGAGTATAATGTTCGGTTGGCGCTTACGTTCGATTACGGTCAGAAACCTGCAAATCAAGAGATAAAAGCATCAAAAAAAATTGCTGAATATTACGGGATAGAGCATAAGGTTATAACTCTTCCCTTTTTAAAAGAGATAACAACCACCGGACTTTTGACGGGTGATGTCCCGACTGAAAATTTCGGAACTATGGAGAGTGCAAAAGCGGTTTGGGTGCCCAACAGAAACGGCTTATTTTTGAATATTGCCTGTTCTGTCGCAGAGGCAAAAGAGTTTACTCATATCCTTTTTGGTGCAAATAAAGAGGAGGGGCAGACTTTCCCAGATAACACTCCTGAATTTGTTTCAGGAATAAATGAAAGTTTTAAATATTCCACAATGTATGGTGTAAAAGTTGTTGCGCCATTGATTAATTATAATAAGAATGATATAGTTAAATTAGCCTTGGAATTAGGTGTACCGTTGGAATTAGCATACAGTTGTTATAATAGCGAAGATAAAAATTGCGGTGTGTGTGAATCTTGCAAACATCTAAAATCTGCGCTTGAACACAACAAGGCATTCAATTATATAGAGAGATTGTTTTAATGAAAATAAAGTATATTGACGAAGAGGTAAAATACATAGGTTCACAACTTGCACCACACTGGATTTATAAAAATTATAACTTGCAGGGTGATGCAATAGTTGCGTTTTGCGGTGAATGTGAGGTTAAACTTACAGAAATGGTTGATATTGAAGATGTTATTAATAACGAGCCGATTTACAGTAAATCTATGTTGAGTTTTATCACAGAGCAGTTTAATATAAACCTTGTTGAAGGTGTTTTCAGACAAAGACTTTTGATCTGTATCATTAAAGAAGAATTAGAAAAAAGAGGAATATTTGTGGTAAGAAACGGTGACGACCTTATGATAAACGGTGCAAAATTAACTGTTTCTATCGCAACAAAATCTCATACATCTATACTTATCCATACGGGGATAAATATTTTATCGGAGGGCGCACCTGTTAAAGCGTGCGGTTTAACCAGTGAACTGGGAATTGTTGACATTAAAGAATTTGCTAATACAATTATGCAAAGATACTCTGATGAAATTGAAGATATTGTGTTAGCGAGTACAAAAGTTCGTGGAGTGTAAAATGAGTCAATATTATAAGAAATATATGAAAAAACGTGAAGAAGAAAAACCAAGTTATGCAAAACTTTTTATTATTGCTTTTTGTGTTGTTATAGTATTTTTTGTTATTGTTGCAACACATCTTGTTTCAAGTGTTGATACATCCATCGGCGAAAATGATGAGGGGGATATTAAAGAATCCGGACTGGGGGTTAAGCACCTTATTGACAGCCGTTTGAGATTTATTCAGATGGAAGATAACAGTGGTGTTTCTATTCAAAAAGAAAAAACTGCGGATATTGATAAGTATAACAAAACTATTCAGGAAGAAGCAAAAACGGGTTATAGCGGTAACCTGCAAAACTCTTACGGTTATGAGCAAACGCAAGCAGCAAAACCTTTGAGTCAGACTTATAATGCTACTCAAAAATCAGTGAGCACGTCTGCTCCTGTTAAGCCTGTGACTACTGCTCCAATGCCTGTAAAGGTGAATGTCCCTGCTCCTGCTCCTACACCAAAATCGTATAGCACAACATCTTCACCGGCACACAATATTCAGAAAAATCTAACCCCTACAGGTATGAACTAATATGAACTATTTGATAGATACTCACGCTCATTTGGATATGTACGAAAATTGGGCTGAAATTTTTAAGAATGCCCAAAATGAAGGTGTAAAAAAAATCGTTATTCCGTCTGTTGAAACTCAATATTTCCAAAAAATCATTGATATTGCAAACAGTAGTGACGATTTGTTTTGTATGATGGGAATTTTTCCTACTGAGGCAAAAACTTGGACTGACGATATTTTGGATACAATGAGAGAGTTTGCGCAAGATAAAAAAGTTGTTGCAATAGGCGAAGTAGGACTTGATTATTATTGGGATAAAACCTTTGTTGATAAACAACGTGACATATTTATAAAACAAATTAAACTTGCAAATGAGTTGGGGTTACCGATTGTGGTTCATGATAGGGAGGCTCATAAAGACTGTTTTGATATTCTTAAAGAGTATAATAAAGGTTCAAAAGTTTTGTTTCACTGTTTTTCAGGAAGTCCTGAATTTGCTCTTGAGTGTGTAAAAGAAGGTTGGTTTATTGCGTTAGGCGGGGTGGTTACTTTTAAAAATGCACATAAACCAAAAGAGGTTGCACAGACTGTTCCGTTATCACATTTAGTGTTAGAAACAGATTCACCGTATCTTACCCCTGTGCCTTATCGTGGGAAAGAAAACCAGCCTGCGTATGTGAAGTATGTGGCGCAAGAGATAGCAAAATTGCGTGAGGTTGATGTTGATACGATAATAAACGTAACAACAAAGAATGCTGAAGAATTTTTCGGCATATAAGTTTAATCTGTTATATCAAATCATATTGCTTTCTGTTCAATGTTTAATTACTTTGATATATAATTTTTTTATGAAAGAAAGACTGGATAAAATACTTGTTGATTTAGGCTATTTTGAGAACAAAAGCAAGGCATCTGCATCTATAATTGCAGGTGATGTTATTGTTAATAACGAGAAAATAACAAAGGCAGGGTATCAACTTAACCCTGATAAAGAATATGAGTTTACGATAAAATCAATGCCTTATGTGTCAAGGGGCGGGTTTAAGTTGCAAAAAGCACTCGATGCGTTTGAGTTTGACCCGAAGGACAGGGTTTGTTTAGATGCAGGGGCTTCAACGGGCGGGTTTACGGACTGTCTTTTGCAAAGGGGGGCGAGTTTCGTTTATGCGGTAGATGTCGGCTATGGGCAACTGGCATGGAAACTGCGTTCTGATAGTAGAGTTAAAACTATTGAAAAAACTAACCTAAAGATATGCGGGTTTGAAGATATTTATGCCGAGGGCGAGAGTGTGGCAGATTTGCTTGTGTCCGATATGTCGTTTATCTCGTTAGAGAGGGTTTTGCCTACCCTTAAAACTTTGTTGAATCCTGATTTTCACGAGATGATATGTTTGATAAAACCGCAGTTTGAGGCGGGAAAAGAATATGTTGAAAAAGGCGGAGTAATAAAGAGCAAAGATACACACAAAATGGTTATTCAAAATGTCGCAGATTGTGTTCATTCCTTGGGTTACAAGATATTGGGTCTAACTTTTTCTTCAATAAAAGGTCCTAAAGGCAATATTGAATACCTTATTTGGTTCAGTACAAAAGATACCGAAGAGATAGACTACAATGTAGATGATGTGGTAAATACCGCCCACGAAACCTTAAACTAAAATATATTTGCTTCAAATGTGGTTTTATCGTTTAATTCATTATAATCTGTTCTTAATTTGTAAAAGCCGTCACTATTATATTTTTTTAACCCATTATTTCCAACTACATAACCATTATTTTTATATAAAGAATAACCATTTTTATAGGAATATGATAAATTATATTTCTTCTTCGGCTAATAAATTCTATATTTATTGCCTGTATAATTTAATGGACTTTTGATAAATTTATCAAACACGTAACCTCCAGACTCAACTGTATAAATCAAAACATAGTTTTTTATAAATATCAATATATGTAAACAAATTTAATATTTTTCCATTTATTTTTCTTTGTTTTTTTTCTACAAATTTTTCATATTTCTATAATTCATAAATATTTGTATAAGTTGATTTTAGTCTATGATAAATTTATAGATTATTCCTCATTTACCCAAAGATTTTTTCTTTCAGTTTTAGGGCGGTTGGGGTGGTGGCTAGTCCTGCCTGTGAACTTTCTTTTAGCATCGGGGACATCAACTGTCCTGTCTGACGCATTGCGTCTATTACCTCGTCAACAGGTATCTTGCTTTCTATACCTGCCAGTGCCAACTCTGTTGCACTAACTGCGTGTATCGACAAAATCGGGTTTCGCTTGATACAAGGCACTTCCACTAAACCGCATACAGGATCACAAGACAGCCCCAACAAATTTTTCATCGCCAGTGCAACAGCATTCAATATGACATCAATATCTCCGCCCATTGTCTGTGCCAAAGCACCGGCACACATAGCAGATGCCACTCCGCACTCCGCCTGACAACCCGCTACCGCTCCCGCAAGTTGAACCTTATTAGAAATTATGCTCCCTATCTTTCCCGCCGTTATCAGAAAATTAATTTGTTCATCATCTGACAAACCGTATTCCTCTGTGTAAGCAACCAACACCCCGGGGATAATTCCGCAAGAACCCGCAGTAGGACAAGCAACTATTCTGCCCATTCTTAAATTTTCCTCCGATGTCGCTAACGCATAAGTCAATATCTTTTCATACAGTTTCCCAAATAAAGACCTGTGTTCAGAATACCGCTTAATCAGTTTCTCACAATCGTCACCGCACCACTCACTTACGGATTTTTCGGTAGAACCCATCCCTGTTTTGATAGTTTCACGCATTGTGACTATATGCCTCAAAACCTCTTTGCGAACCTCCTCAACAGAAACATCGGCATTAACCGCTTCCTCCTCCTGAGTCAATTCCCAGATAGTCTTATCCTGACCTATGACAGCCTGTCTTAATTCGTCAAATGTCGCTATACTCATACTTCTAATTTCCTAATCTGTGTTGTGTAATAAACATCTTCTATTGCAGAGATTTTGTACATAATCTCATCACTTGCAATATTATCAAGTGCAATATACATAGACGCTGTTCCGCCTTTTTCGTTTCTGTCACAGTGCAATGACGCAATATTAATGTTTTCACCCTGTATAATCTTGCTCACAGTCGATATCATCCCTGGTTTATCCTTATACATAAGTAATATAGTATGATAATTCCCCGAAATACTAACAGAAAACCCATTAATATTTGTAATCTTAATCTCTCCTGCACCAACAGAATCTCCTGAAATCCTCATCTCGTCATTAATAACAATATCAACAGAATTAGGGTGTCTGCTCAAATCTTCGCCATACTCAAACGTATATTCAACATCTTTCACAATATCAAATATATCCTTAATCTGTGTGTCAGAAACCTTATGACCAAGTATCCCTGCAAAAAGCCCCTTTTGTGTACCATGCCCGAAACCTGTCTGTGCAAAAGAGTTATACAACTTGAAATAAACCTTATGTATCGGTCTTGAATAAATATTCCTTGCCATCAATCCTAACCTGATAGCCCCCGCCGTATGTGAACTCGATGGACCTACCATTATCGGTGATATTACGTCAAATAAAGTTTTATGATTCAATTATTACCTACTTCTTTTCCCATAAAGCGCTTGTACGCTTAATACGTTTTTCCTTCTTCGCTTCATTTATTCCTGTCTTATCCCAGTCAAATTTATGTGATTTTGCCTGCTCCATAATATTCCAGCGAGAAAGGTTTTCCATATCGTTAAACGCCTTTTCATAATTGTTTTTCTTGCTATCCATATCTAAATACGGGATTCCGTATTCTTTCGCCAGCGTTTCTACCTTCGGATCATAGGCAATCGCCATTGTCTTAACCCCGTATTTTAAAGCAACTAAACAAGCGTGAAATCTCATACCTATCATACAGTCATATTGAGAAATATGATCGAT
>CAMHDG010000029.1 GCA_946183815.1 uncultured bacterium
TATCAACATATATTTTATTATGTCCTTTCCCTGCATAAATTGTTGATACAGTCACCCCACTCAGGTATATTTCATCGTCATCTTTCCCTGTTTTTACTGTATTTCTTCCGCCTGTAAGAGAAATTGTATTTTTACCGCTTCCGGCAGATATTTTGTGTGTACCTTCTCCATTTATGGTAATTATATCTGCCCCACTACCAGTTGTTATAGTTTTGTTCCCGTAACCTGTTGTTATTTCGTTTCCGTCATTACCACCTGTGATTTTATCGGTGTAACCGTCAGTTCCTGTTATTATATTGTATCCGCCTTTTGCGGATATTGTTATGTTCTTTTCTAAACCTGTTGCATCAATCGTTTCACTAAACCTTGAACCTGTGAATTTGCCCTTTGAAGAAAAATCTTTTGAGTTATAAATTAAGTATTCATCGATGTTCAGATTAATAAACATATCAGCACTTAACTGAATTTTAACCCCATCAGTGAGTTTTGTGGTATTAGATTTTGCAAAGTTTTTTAGGGTAATTGTTCCGTAATTTTTTACCGTAATAACAAGATTATTCCCTGAAATTTTATAAGAAAGTTCACTTTTGTCGGATAGTCCGTAACTTTGTAAGTCAATAGTTAGTTTTTCATTCTTGGTTAAAATAATTGTGTCGTTATCAAAGTTCCCGCTATAAATAATGGTGTTCTCCCCATTTCCACCTGTTATAGTGTCATTTCCTAATGAAGAATAGATTATATCATTGCCATCGTTCCCATAAATTTTGTCTTTGTATTTTGTTGCGGTTATATAATCTGTGCCGTTTTTTGCATTTATTGTAAGCCCTTTGAGTTTCTTATTTGTGTCCTCTATTTCTTTCCCGCTTTTATCAGTAATAGTATAACCATCTACGTTGATTTCATCATCGTAAATAGTTCCTGTTACTTTGCCATTTTTATATGTATCAATATAAGCCATAATACTTGCAACTCTAATATTATTTTAATTTGTTTTTTATAATTTTCAAGAGTCATTTCTTCTTTTATTTGCGTAACCGTAGAATACGTATATTGCAAGTCCTATTCCAAGCCATAGCAAGAAATATAAAGGCGAATCCGTATCGTTAGCAAACCTGCACCACATCAGAAGTGCACAGGTAACAATACCCAAAATAGGAAATAACGGACAAAATGGAACTTTAAAAGGTCTTGGTCTGTTAGGTTCAGTTTTTCTTAAAATAAGTACCATAACGCAAATAAGGATAAACGATGTAAATGTTCCGAAATTACACAGAGCCGCCGATACATCAAGATCCATAAACAAAGCACAAATTATAACAATAAGACCTGATAACCATGTCATAACATGCGGAGTTTTGTATTTTTTATGAACTGCATTTAATGATTTTGGTAAAAAGTTATCTCTACTCATTGCAAAAAGTATTCTTGTTGTCCCCAGTTGATAAATGAGTAATACTGTTGTCAAAGCACAAAGTGCTCCAACTGATATAAGACCTGCATACCAATCTTTACCTATACATCTCATTGCGTGAGCAAGAGGGGCTTGTGTGTCTATGGCACTACAAGGCAAGATACCGGTTAAGACTAAGGCTACAAGTACATATAACAAAGTGCATATTACAAGTGTACTTAATATTGCAATAGGTAAATCTCTCTGAGGTTTTTTTGTTTCTTCAGCAGCGGTGGAAATCGCATCAAATCCAATGTATGCAAAGAAAATTGTAAACGCACCCATAAAGACCCCTTTTACCCCATGAGGCATAAAAGACGGCTCCCACCAGTTATGTGGTGCAACATAGAATGAACCTACAACGATAAAAGAAATTATTATAAATAAGTTTAAAGCAACCAAGACGCTTGCAAATCGTGTTGATTCCTTAACCCCTTTTACCAGTAAAACAGTTAATAAAAATACTATCAAAATCGCAGGTAAATTAAGTGCAAATGGTATTTCAATATTAAATGGCAAGTGAATAAATGGCATAACATCATGCGGATTCCAGTTGAACTTGTCACACATTACAAACATTGTTCTGTAATCGTTCCTTAACCATATCGGGAAATGATTTATCCACGCAGGTAAAACATGCTTAAACCCTTTTAAAAATTGAGCAAAATATCCTGACCACGCACTTGCAACAGTAATATTTCCAATGGCATATTCAAGCATCAAAATCCATCCTACCATCCATGCCATAAACTCACCCATTGTAGCGTAAGTGTATGTGTATGCACTACCCGCAACAGGTATCATTGCAGAAATTTCAGAATAAGAAAGAGCAGAAAAAACGCTTGCAAGAGCGGCCAACAACATTGATATTATAACCGCAGGCCCTGCCCCAACTGTGTTTTGTCCACCCTGAATAGCAATACCGATGATTGTAAAAATCCCTGTGCCAACAACAGCACCAATCCCGATAACTATTAAATCAAAAACATTAAGCGTTTTTTTTAGTCCTGATTTGCTTCCTGCCTCAATTAGTTCATCAGGATTTTTACATTTTAATAAATTATTTATCAAGTTATTTTGTAATAAGTTCTTTATCATCTTCTTTAACTTCTATACTATTCATTTCGGCTTTACGATTTTTTGAATATCCATAAAGTGCATAAATTATTATACCAAGAATAATCCAAATTCCAAATAACATTGAGGAATCTTTTAATTGTTTGAACGAATATATCATAAGTCCTCCGCAACAGATTATCCCAAGCAACGGGAATAATGGAGAGAACGGAACTTTGAATGGTCTTGGTCTTTCAGGGTCAATATGTCTTAAAATCAGCACTGCAATACAGATCACTATAAATGAAGCAAATGTTCCGTAAACACACAAATTCGCCGCATCACTTACATTAAATGTCAATGTTCCGATTATACATAAGAACCCCACAAGCAGTGTTAAAATATGTGGTGTCTTAAATTTAGGGTGCAATTTTTGGAATACTTTAGGTAAGAAATTATCTCTGCTCATTGCATATAAAACTCTTGTTGTTGCAAGGTGTAAAACCATTAAAACTGATGTTAAACCTGCAATAGCGCCAATAGAGATTAGTTCCGGAACGATTTTTATATTATGTAAATTCATAACAAAAGCCAAAGGGGCATTTAAAAAACCTTGCTCAACATGCCCGCTTGTATTGTATATACCTGTCAAAACAAGTGCAACAGAAATATAAACCAGAGTTGTTATTATGAGTGAACCGATAATCCCAATCGGTAAATCTTTTTGCGGGTTTTTACATTCTTCTGCCGTTGTTGCAAGTGCATCAAATCCGACATAAGCAAAGAAAATAGTAAATGCTCCCATTAATATTCCGCTAAATCCGTTCGGTGCAAATGGTGTCCAGTTTTCCGGTCTTACGCAGAATGCCCCAAAGATAACAAAAAGTGCAATAACAGACAATTTTACAAAAACCATAATCGCAGCCATTCTCGTTGAATCTTTTGTTCCTTTTATTAACATCGCTGTTGTTATAACTACAATTAGTATTGCAGGGATATTAATACAAAAAGGGATTCCTAATATGTGTGGGATAGTTGAAATGTCCCCACCTGTATTTTCAATCGTGTGCTTTACCGAATTGTAATTATCAACGAGCCATTCAGGAGGGGTTGTAAGCCAAGCCGGTAAATAAAGAGAAAATCTTTGCAGGAAGTTCATGACATATTTTGACCACGAACAGGCAACACCAATGTATCCAAAAAGATATTCAAGAGTTAATAACCAGCCTACAATCCAAGCGCAAAATTCGCCTAAAGTAACGAATGTGTAGGTATATGCACCACCTGCAACAGGTATCATTGTAGAGAACTCACTGTAACACATTGCAGAGAAAATACTTGCGATAGTAGCAATAATCATTGATACTATAAGAGCAGGTCCTGCCCCGGGAGTTCCTGCCTCTCCTGCCGCAGCAATCCCTACAACTGCAAATATGCCCGAACCTATGATTGCACCAACCCCTAATATAATTAAATCTATTGCAGTAAGAGTTTTTTCTAAACCTGCTTTTGATGCTGTTTCAAGCATATCTTCAGGATTTTTTCTCGTGAGAATTTTGGTAAAAAATCCTTCTAAAATGTGTTTTTTCATTTTTTTTCCTTATACTTTAGTCGTTTCTTTTTTACAAAGAGGAAAACCTAATTCTCTTCTTTGTTCAACATATAGAGATGCAACTGCTGCTGCCATAGTTCTGACCCTGTTAATAAAATTGATACGCTCGTCTTTACTGATAACCCCTCTTGCATCAAGAAGATTGAATGTATGCGAACATTTTAGAACGTAGTCATAAGCAGGCAAAACAAGTTTTGCATTAACACAATTATCAACTTCTTTTTGATACAAGTCAAAAAGTGTAAATAATGTTTTTCCATCAGAGTATTCAAAGTTGTATTTTGATTGCTCTATTTCATTTTGAAGGTATATTTCACCATACTTTAAATTATTATTCCAGTTAATATCAAAAACAGATTCTTTATTTTGAAGGTACATTGCAATACGTTCCAGACCATAAGTTATTTCAAGAGCAACCGGTTTAACCTCAATTCCTCCAACTTGTTGAAAATATGTAAATTGAGTGATTTCCATTCCATCAAGCCAAACTTCCCAGCCTACACCGGCAGCACCTAATGTTGGGGATTCCCAGTTGTCCTCAACAAATCTGACATCATGTTTTGACAGGTCAATACCCATTGCCTCTAAACTGCTCAAATAAAGTTCTTGTGCGTTATCCGGTGATGGTTTTAGGATAACTTGATATTGAAAATAATGACCAAGTCTGTTAGGATTTTCACCGTATCTTGCATCCGTAGGTCGTCTGCAAGGTTCTACCATTGCTGTTGACCAAGGTTCAGGCCCTAATGCTCGTAAAAAAGTAGCAGGGTTCATTGTTGATGCACCCTTTTCCGTATCATAAGGTTGTTGTATTACACAACCATAATCAGACCAAAATTTTGATAAGTTTAATATTAAATCTTGAAAGTTTAAAGCCATTTCTTCTTCCCCAATGTTGTACGATTTTCTCTCAATTATATCTCAAACACACGAAAAATCAAATTTTAAGACTTAATCTTTAATTTTGATTAAGTTTGTTATCTGATTTGCAAAATTACTCTTTAAACGATATACTTATAATGACTTGGGAGATAATATGAAAGAATACATATTTTTAGAGGGTAAATTTATTGAAGCAGAAAAAGCCGTTATTCCTGTAAAAACACATGCTTTTTTATATGGAACAAGTGTGTTTGAAGGAATTAGAGCATATTATAATTCAGATGAAGAGCAAATGTATGTATTCAGAATGAAAGAGCACTATGAAAGGTTATCGCGTAGTGCTAAAATCATGCTTATGAACTGCCCATATTCTATAGAAGAATTGTGTAGCCAAACAGTTCAATTATTAAAGAAAAATTCGTATAGACAAGATGTTTACATAAGACCGACTTTGTATAAGTCATCTGATAAAATTAGCCCCGGACTTGATAATACAAAGGATGCTTATTTGTTATTTACAACTCCTTTTGGTGATTATTACGATATGACAAAGGGTTTAGATTTGTGTATTTCAAGTTGGAGAAGAACCTCTGATAATGCAATCCCGCCACGTGCAAAGATTGCAGGGGCTTATGCGAATGCAGCCTTAATAAATACAGATGCCCATAATGCAGGTTTTGACGATGCAATAGTTTTATCGGAAAGCGGACAGGTTACTGAAGGTTCTGCTATGAATTTAATGTTCGTTTCTAACGGTAAATTGATTACGACAACTACAACTGATGATATATTAGAAGGTGTAACAAGAAATACAGTTATTGAACTTGCGAAAGATTTGGGGATAGAGGTTATTGAACGTGATGTTGACCGTTCGGAATTGTATTTGATGGATGAAATATTCGTTTGCGGTACGGGGGCTCAAATTACTCCTGTTTCAACTATTGACAGACGTCTTATTGGTAAAGACGGTAAAATGGGCGAGATTACCGCTCAATTACAAAAATTATATTTTGATGTTGTAAAAGGGAAACTTTCAAAATATAAAGATTGGTGTGTAAAAGTGTATGATTAATTATTTTTATAATGCAATAGTATTTTTAGGAAAATGTTTACAGAATTTCATAACGTCTGTAATCTATATATGTTCGGGGAAAATGCGGTTTAAGCACGCTGTTACTCAGGCAGCCTTAATAAGTTATGACTCGCTTATGATTTCGTTATCAATCTCTTTTGTTGCTGCTGCTGTTATAACCATACAGGTTTCAAAACAGTTTTTAATGAGCGGAGCAGATAGTTATATAGGCGGAACACTTGCAGTTGTTATCATAAGAGAGATTGCTCCTGCCTTCGTTGCGTTATCAATAGGTGCAAGAGCAGGGACTGCAATATCTGCGGAAATTGCAAATATGCAGGTTACGGAACAGGTTGATGCAATAAAAACATTAAAGGTTGACCCTGTAGGGTATTATTTTGCCCCAAGAATTTTATCGGCAGCAGTAACAGTTCCAATGGTGACAATAATTGCAGAGTTGATAGGGATTTTAGGCGGTCTTGTTGTTGCATATTTGACTATTGAATTGCACCCGCACCGTTACCTTAATTCTGTATGGGCATGGTTAAAGTTGAGAGATTTTTATATAAGTATAATAAAAGCACTCGTTTTTGGAATATTAATTGCAGATGTCTGTGCAACACAGGGTTATGAAACAAAAGGCGGAGCAAAAGAGGTTGGTATATCCACAACACAGGCAGCAATAAAATCTACCGTATATATGCTAATCGCCGATTTTTTGATTAATTTTGTGTTCTATTTATAACGGTTTATATCAGCCCATCATTCCCGCAAATTGACTAACCATACCAATTGCCTTATCAATAGTTTCGTTTCCTGTTTTAATAGAACCTAGTCCGGCACTAATTATAGAACCCAACTGTCCATTAGAATCACCGTTCTTTCCTCCGTTACCTGAAGATACAAGTGTGTTACCCCCTTGAATGTCGCCACTTAAATCAGCAGTTGCACTCTCACCTGATTGTCCGTTTGGTAACTGAACCTGCAAGAATTCGCCTGATTTTTGCATTGCTTCTGAATATATTCTGTTTAATTCTTCAGAGAAATTCTTGAATTGTCCATTTTTAAGTTCATTCATAGCCGTTGTTAGATTTGTTTTTGTAGTTGTTGACAGTTGGACATTGTCGGCATTAAATTTAGCAGCGCCACCCATTCCTGTGCTTAAATCCTTATTCATTTGTCCAAGTTCTCTAATTGCTTGCTGCCTTGCTGCTGAATCAGTATCTGCAGCACTCGCTACTGTCCCTATTCCTGGTGCAGATTTTGCTGCTTGTGCCGCTGCTTCTTCTACTTGCAGTTCAGCCTGTAGCACTCCTGCCTTTGTGCCTGCTGCATCATTTGTTAACTGTTTGTTTTGTTCTTGCTGCCCTTTCATTTCTATTTTCTGACTTTCAGCAGAAACACCTGTTTCCATATTTGTCTGAATTTGTATCATTTGGGTTTCTTCTGTTGTTTTAGCCTGTTGAATTTTTGCTTCATCAGTTTTTATGCCGGTCATGTTTTGTGCAAATTTTGTTCCAATATCTATGTTTTCAGTGATATGTTTTGCTTCATCGTTATCTCTAATCTGGATTATTTCATCGCCAATTTTACTGCGTTTTGCGTTTAATTCTTTTATTTTACCTTCGTTCTGATTATTTCCTTGTGGAGAATCTGTTTTAACCTTTACGGTTTTCTTTGTTGTCGTTTTTTCTGTTTTTCCGTCTTCATTACCTTCATCTGTACCTTGAGTGTTTTTATTTTGACTGTTATCTTCTGTTGTTTCTACGACAACTTCTTTGAAACTGCCACCTTCTTTTGCCTGATCTAATGAATCTGATTCAACATCACCCTGTAACTCTTTTATCTCGTTTTCAATAGCCTCTCTTTCTTTATTCTTTTCTGCTATTTGTTGTTCATATTGTGCTATTGCATCAGTGTTCTCAATAAATTTCTTTACTTGTTCTAAGTTATCCGCATTAAGAGCCGTAGCATCGTTGATGCTTTCTTCAATCGTTCCTTTTGACTGATTATGCAAGTTTGCAGATTGAGTTTTCGCCTGCTCAATATAGGAGGCTTTTGCTTTTTCAAATATAGAATTGATTTCTTTTGCAGACGTTTTAGCCAACTTGGTTTGGTTTCCTTTACCGCCAAGTGTGGTTTTCCACATTTGTAAATGTTCTTGTGCCTGCTGTAATCCTACAGATGCCATGTTTAGTTCTCTCTTTGTACGGTATCCTGTATAGCCTCTGCGTATTTTGACGCATGTATGCTATAGTCCATATATATAAAAACATTTTGTAACCCTTGATTTCAGCGGTGTTAAAAACCTTAACAATTCTTCACATTACTCTTTTAATCTGGATAATTAACCTTTTTTGTAATAAAATTGGTTTAGGTTTAAACTAATTTTAAGGGGAGTGCTTATGAGATCTGATTTTGGTGAAGTAATTACCGCAATGGTTACACCGTTTGATAAAAACGGAAAAGTTG
Organism: uncultured bacterium; assembly: GCA_946183815.1. Taxonomy (GTDB): domain Bacteria; phylum Cyanobacteriota; class Vampirovibrionia; order Gastranaerophilales; family Gastranaerophilaceae; genus UBA2883. The sequence continues at coordinate 8,545 of CAMHDG010000029.1, forward strand.
ATTATAACAAAGTTGAAGAACTTACTTCACATCTTATTGATAATGGTTCTGATGCAATTATTGTAACTGGTACTACCGGTGAATCCCCAACTCTGATTTATGATGAAGAATTAGAGATATTAAATTCTGCTAAAAGAGCATCTCATAACAGAAAACCGATAATCATGGGTACTGGTTCAAATTCTACAGAAACTGCTGTTATGATGTCGAAACGTGCAGAAAAAGAGGGTGCTGATGGTATATTATCGGTTGTTCCTTATTATAATAAACCTTCACAAAAGGGTATGATAGCACATTTTTCGGCTGTTGCTGAGGCTGTTAAAATTCCTGTTATTCTCTATAACATTCCGTCAAGAACAGGGGTGAATATGTCTGTTGAAACAGCATCATATCTGACAGAAAAATATAAAAATATTGTTGCTATAAAACAAAGTTTTGGTGATTTAGATGTTATTACCGATTACAAACTGAATTTACCGTCTGATGTTGCTATATATAGCGGGGATGACAGTTTAACGCTTCCTATGCTTTCCGTTGGTGCACATGGGGTCATTTCGGTTGCATCACACTTATACGGGAAAGAAATTAAATCTATGATTAGAAACTTTAAGACAGGTGATATAACATCTGCAAGAAATATGCATTATCGTCTGTATCCAATAATGAAAAAATTGTTTATGGCTCCTAATCCTGTTCCTGTTAAAGCAGTTTTGAACAAGAAAGGACTAATTGAAGAATATGTTAGAAAACCTCTCGTTACCTTGGATGAGGAGGAAAAGAAAGAATTATTCAAAGTGGTTAGCAGTATTAAGTTCGATAAGTAGAGCGTAAATTGGCTAATTATAAAAAAAAGTAAAAAAGTTATAATTATTATAAAAGGAGTAAAAGGGAAATGAAAAACAGAATTATTATGTTTTGGGCGATTGTGGCAATATTTATCGCGTCAATTTCAATAATTTTCCACAAAGAAAATCCAAACGACCCTATTATCAAGTTAGGTCTTGATTTAGTCGGTGGTTCAAGATTAGAATTACAAGCCCAAAAAACTGAAACTATTTCAACGATCACACCTGATATGATGGATAGTTTAACATTTGCAATTAAAAAAAGGGTTAACGCAATAGGTGTTGCAGAAACTCACGTACAAAGAGTCGGACAAGACAGACTACTTGTTGAAATTCCAAATATCACCGACTTAAATCAGGCAAAGAAAATGATTGGTGATACTGCTGAATTGGAATTTAAGAAGAATGTTGCACAAAAAGGCCAAAAAGAAAAATGGGTATCCACAGGGTTAACAGGTAAGGACATTACTGTTGCCAGAGTTGATACCGACCAAACAGGACACTGGAGTGTCGGGTTAGAATTTAATGCAACAGGAACAAAAAAATTCGCTGATTTGACAAGAGCAATGGTTGGTGAACAAATGGCAATTTTCTTCAACGGAGAATTGCAATCTGCACCGGTTATTCAGCAGCCTATATTAGAAGGTAGAGCGCAAATCACAGGTGGTGGTGACGGGTTCTCTGCTCAAGAGGCAAAAGAGATGGTTGACCTTTTGAACGCAGGTGCATTACCTGTTCCTGCATCAATTATTCAAGAGAACACTGTTGGACCTACTTTAGGTAGTGATAGTATTCAAAAATCCGAATTTGCAGGTATTATCGGCTTGGGATTAGTAATGCTGTTTATGCTTTGTTATTACAGAGTTCCAGGTGTTATTGCCGATGTTGCACTTTGTATTTATGCAGTAATTCTATTTGCATTATTTAAGACCATTGGGGTAACACTTACTTTGGCGGGTATAGCAGGGTTTATTCTTTCTGTTGGTATGGCAGTTGATGCTAATATCCTTATATTCGAGAGAACAAAAGAGGAATTAAGAGCGGGAAGAACTTTATATACTGCAATTACAGCAGGGTTTGACAGAGCCTTTACCAGTATTTTTGACTCAAATATGACAACAATTATTACCTGTGCAATTCTTTACTACTTTGGCACTGATATAGTTAAAGGCTTTGCTTTAACGCTTGCACTGGGTGTAATTGTTTCTATGTTCTCTGCAATTACTGTTACAAAGAACTTTATGTTG
>CAMHDG010000030.1 GCA_946183815.1 uncultured bacterium
AAGACTACACAACAGATGTAGCATTTGTGGTCGTCCTCACGGTTTCCACAGAGATTTTGGTCTTTGCAGAATCTGCTTGAGAAAGATGGCTCACCAAGGTTTACTTCCTGGTGTTACCAAAGCAAGTTGGTAGTGGGGTAAATTTTTTGAGGCAATATTTTTGAGTTTTGCCTAGGGTTGACTGTTCATAAAAAGTGACAGTTATATTGTAAATTAAAAAAAAGCGGTCATTTGACCGTTTTTTTTGCATATTAATTATAATGTGGTATATTATTTGTATGAATAGTGCGGGGGGGGGTATAACCCTTGCTATAACTGTATTACAGGCTGTACTTGTTGTAAAAATATAGGTATGTTTTGAAAAACTAATCCGATTTAATCGGGTTAGTTTTTTTGTTTAGACAATATTAAGGAAAGGAAGAATTTATGGCATTTGATGGAATTACACATGGGTACAATTTGAATGAGTATAAGGAAAAGAAAAAGACTTTTAAAGATACATTTGATTTAAAAAAGAGTGAACGTAGTGAACTTGTTCAGATAACAGGCGATATAAAAGGTCAGGTTGTGTATTTGGAAAAGGGTTCTAATATAGTTATCACTGCTTACGATACGCAGGAGGTTACTTACAGAAAAACAGAGGTTCAGGTAAGCAGCGAGCAAATCACAAGCGGTAAAAACAAGGGTAAATATGAGTGTGTAACAACTACGTACACAACTATTTATGATGAAGATGGGAATGTGACTGATTATAGTCCAAAAGAGTCAAAAACAACTTATGTAAGAAAACAAGGTAATGATGAGGTAATAGCAACTTATGAAACCCTAAATTCTAAAAACAAGGTTATCGCAACGACAACTGAAGATGTCAGAGGACAAAATAAAATTATTGTTAATACAGGTAAAATTTTGGGTACTGTTACTTATAAAAATGGTGAAACTTTTGATAAAGGGCTTGTTTTGCGTACCAACCAAGCAGAATATGATATTGATTTGGTAAATCAATATTTTGCCCCCGTAAAATCAGGGAATAAATATACAGGTACGTGGCTTCAGGAGTTGGCATCTTCTACAAGTGCAAACGAAACCTTTAACCTTGGGGTTAATCGTAGTGATTTAGACTCTGATGTAATCAAATATGATATGTCCTCAAAGCAGGGTAAAGACACTATTGTTTTGGCAAAAGACGGCAGAGTTGATGTCGAATTTGAAAACGACTCTGATATTGTAAGAACTTTCTCAAAAAACAAAAATAATATAATTTTAAAAATGGGTAAAACTGCTGATTATAGCGGAAGTGATTATATCAAAGTAGAGTTTGAAGTTACACAATCAGGTAGTAAATATTGGTACGTATGGAAAGAGTATGTTTGGGATGAAGAAAATGAAGAATATCCATCAACTCCTACAACTACGTACGAGCCGTGTGAACTCACATCTGAGGTTAAAAAATCAATGGAGCATTCTACAGGTATTAAGTTTACGGTTGGTACACATACTTGTTATAGAGATGATTATAATTTTTATTTAGGTGAGGCTTCACCACTTGCACAGGTTACTTTTAAAGATTATTTAAAACTTGCTCAAGATGGAGTTACTATTCTTGGTGATTCGCTCAAAGAGATGTTAGAAGGTGCTGAAGGTGTAGGTATCCTCGGGAAAGCAGATGCAACCAAGAAACAAAATCTTACAGGTACATTTTTAAGAGAACAATTCTATGGCGGTACTAATAATGACACAATCTCAACGGGAGATGATTACGACACAATTTATTTAAGTGAAGGTAGAGATACAATAACCGTAAACGGTAGCGGGTTAAAATCTTTAGATTACATCAGACCTGCAGAAGAACTTTCTCTTGGTAATACGACTGTTAAGTTTGCAAAAGGAGTTGAGTTTGGTTTTGACGAAGAGGGTAATGTAGCAGAAGGCAAAACAGCCTTGAGTCTTGCGAGCATAACAGACAAGTTACGCGATAGTTATTACGGTTTTGAAAAGTCAGGTAACGACTTAATTATAGATAGTGATGCTATTAAAAAATTGAAGAAAAGGTTTGGTGCGGATGTCGAATTAGAAAACAAAACTTTTACCATAAAAGATTTCTTTGCTGAAAAAGGTGCTATAAATGGTACTATTTTCGGTTATGACAGTGATCATTTACCTGTGACTTTTGACGATTACGGTGTTTCTGTTTATCAATTCGGGAATGAAAAGAAAGCAAACAAAATGCAGGATACAAAATATGACGATATGCTTATTGGCGGAAACAAGGCTGATAAATTTACCGTATCAAATGGTGATGCACATATATTTGGCTTAAAGGGTAATGATACAATAGATGTTGTAAAAGGTGCCGATGGAACAGTAAGTATCGCAGAAACAATGGGCTCAGGTAACGATATCCTGAATATTGATTCTGAGGTTGGCGATAGTGTTGAATTTATGATTGACGGTGCATATTCAAAAATGATGTCATCTGATAAGGCAGATATATCGTTTGAAAAAACAGGAAACGACCTTATCTTTAATATGACCTATTTCAAAGATGCAGATGCAGGTATCAGAAAAGATATAAACGATTCGCTTACGGTTAAGAATTTCTTTAATAATGACTTTGATATTGCATTTGGCTATAAAAGTGCAGAACCTGATGATTGGTATGATGTGAATGCGGCATTAGGTAAGAAACTCATTGTAAACGGAGTAAAGGATACTGATAAGACAAGTCCTACCTATAAGAAAACCGTATTTGGGGGAACTGATTATGCTGACAGTATGACTTATGCAGGTAAAGGTGCTGCATTTATGTCAGGTGGTTTATTCAATGATGAGTATAATGTTAAACTCTCTAAGAATACGGATGTTATTATAGAAGACGAAGATGGTAAAAATGTAGTTAATCTTGACTGCTCATCTAAAAATTTCAGAGTCTTCTTTAACGCAAACAAGGATGGTATTGTGACAACCTCAGGCGATAATGAAACGGATGATTTGTTAGTATTCAGTAAAGACTCATTTACTAAAAACAATCTCGTCAAAGGTTATAATGCGTCAGGCAAGATTGATATGGATTCTTTCTTTACTTATGATGAAGAAGAACTTGAAATTGGTGCTCATTTCAAATTCACGGCAACAGGCAGTGAAGAAGTGGAAATGGACACTTATGTGTCAACACTTGCAAACAATGTAGCAGGCTGGTTATCAGAACATACAGATTATGCTGATGCGTTTGCCGTATTAGAAAGTGGCAATACCGCTGATATTAACTCATTAATTACGGTATACAATGTAGAGTACAGTAATCCTAGTTAGGATAGTCAAATATAATATAAACATGGCGGGTAATCATACCCGCCCTGTTTTTTGTGTGGGGTTATTCCCCTCCCTTGGGGGAGGGGTTAGGGGAGAGGGTAAAACACCACCCACCTCAACCCTCCCTGCGTAAGGGAGGGAGTATAATAATTGCTCCCCACCCTAGCCTTCCCCAAGTCGGGGAGGGAACGAATATTCATTTACCTTCCCCCCTGCAGAAGGGGGGATAGAGGGGGGTGGCGATAAAAATACATTTACCCCACTTTAAAAAATTTTTTTTGAGCGTTATAATATTAATGCTGGGGTAATGTTTATGGCAAAAGTATCAGATAGAAATTTTATACGTATAGTTGATAGCGAAACAGGTGACGAAACCTATAAAATACAGTTTGACTACGGTACACAAAAGATTGATGTAAAAGAAGGGTCAAAAATTACCTTGGATTATGTGCATGGCGGGTTTGAGAACTATTTTAAAAGAGTCGGTAATGATTTAGTTATAGGTGACAATATATATGTTTATATGGCAGAACCGTTGGGTGTCGGTCATGGTAAAGAGGTCTGGAGTGTATCTGTTGATGAGAATAAATCATATAGTATTAATGTTCAAAAATATAACTGGTTAGGTTCGCAATATGGCTATGATGAAACCCCTTCTAAAACAGAAACAAAAATAATGACAGAGGCTGAGTATGTTGAGTTTCAGTCTGATAATGAAGTTGTATTGAATATTGGGGAAAACACTCTTTATACCACTTGGGCGGTGTTGCCTGACCCTGTTATTCATTATCACATGAAAGATTCAGGCTATTATGCTCCTGCAAACGGTAAGATTATATTAAAAGATTATTTTTTGAACGGCAAAGGCTCTGTTTATGTTGGGGATAAACTGTTATCAGATATAATAAAAGAAAGCCCTATGTATTCTGCGTTAATAAAGTCTAACTCTAAAAAACCTTATAATTTATTTGATACATTTTTTGATGATAACTTGTATGGTGGTGACAGAGGGGATAAAATTCATTCTTATATGGCAGATGACATAATAGATGCAGGAAAAGGGAATGACAAAATCTATTTAGCAGGCGGAAACAAGACTATTGTGCTTGCTCAAGGTGATGGCAAAGATACTGTTTATGGTGCAGGAAAAACAGATTCTGTAAGGTTTAAGTCTGATACTGATAATGTATATTTCACAAAATCAAAAAATGACCTTTTGTTGAACAGAGATTATTTTGATAAAACAGAGCAGACTGTTATAAAAGATTATTTTAAGGATGTTGATAACTCAAAGATAAGTGTTAATAATGGTGATATTGAGTTAGTTTCAAATTTTACACAGCAGTGGAAAAATGGAGAGGTTTATTTAAGGGCAACAGGCTCAAAGGTTATAAGAGGGACAGATGGCAATGATGAGGCATTCTCGTCTGTGAAAAATGAAACCTTTATTTTGGGACAGGGTAATGATGTTATCCGTTTCAGGAATAACGGGGGGATATCATATACTCCGTATTCTTTCGGCAAAGATGTTGTTAAACTTGAAAAAGGTTCTCATGTGACACTTGATTTTAGTGATGTTGGCGGGAAATTATCATATACAAAGAAGGGTAATGATGCAATTATTACCGCAAGACATCAGATAGAGTTGTGCGGTCGGGCGAACGGCAAGGAAGAATGGGTTGTTAAAAAAGGCTCAAAGGATACATATAATGTAACAAAAACGACTTACAATTTTATAGGTGACGGTTACAGTTCTAATAATGATACTGAAGAAATAGTTATGAGTAAGTCGGAGTTCAAAGAGTTTCAAGAAGAGAATGGTGTTAAGTTAAAGTTGGGCAAGAATACATTGTTCACTTCATGGGCAGTTGTTCCAAATCCGGAGATTCATTATTCAATGAAGGATGGTGCAAATTGGGGCATTATTCTCGGTACAGTTACACTGAAAGATTATTTTAAGTACGGTGAGGACAGTGTTTATATAGGGGAAACCTCGTTGCAGGAATATTTTAAAGATGTGGTTTTAACTATTAATAAATCTAAATCGAAAAAAGGTCAGGTGATAGAGGATACTATTTATAACGAGGTTATATATGGCAGTAAGAAATCTGACAGAATTTTTTCTTATTATGGTAACGATGAGATAACAGCGGGTAAAGGTAACGATGAGATATATCTTGCTCAGGGGAATAAGGTTGTAAATATTAATAAAGGTGACGGAACGGATACAATAAAGGTATCAAAGAGTACAGGCTCGGTTCAGATTGCGTTTGACCTTATAGATAGTATGTCATTCGACCGAGATAAGAATGATATGGTAATCATTCGCAGTTATGGAGATAAAACCGAACGCACGATAATAAAGAATTATTTTGTAATGAATTTGGATAATAACATAGTGGTGTCATCGCCTGAATTATATCAGGAATTGAGTGAGGATGTTGTCGGGTTGACGACAGAGGTAACGTGTCGTTATCCATTGGTAGATGACCCAAAACCGGAGATTATATGCGGTTATCCGCCTGTTGATGCAGAGATACCGGAAGTTCCTGTTCCGATGGAAGTAATGAGTGTTCCGACTGTTGATTTGAATGTTGTCAATCAGGATGTTAGTGCTTGGCAGAGTGCGGGCTCTGATGTGGTTATAGAAAATGTTGTTACCCCTGATTATCAGAACATGCCTGTGTTAGTTGTCGGACAGTAGTTTTATGGCAGAGTTTTCAAAGTGGAAAGTTAGGCTTTGTAGTAAAGCCCAACTTTTCACTATTAAGACTTCGTTTTCAAACCACCTTAAATAACCGTCATGGATAATTGTACTCTTTTCAGGATAAACAATAATATAGTTGTTTAAAGTTTAGAAAATAAGAATGAGGAAATTATTATGACAACAATTACAGCGAGTACAAACAGTAAGAGAATTACAAAAATTAACGCAGTAGAAAATTCAAACATTGCGGTTGCAGACGGAAATTTTGATATTTATTTATCGGGCGGAGAAAATCAGGTAATTCTTGGTTCAGGTGATAACAAAGTTCACGCAAAGGGTGGTGAAAACACCATTATATCAGGGACAGGGAATGATAAAATATATTCTGATAAGGGTGAGAATAATTTTGTGTTTGATGCAGATTTTGGCGATGACGTGATTTATAATTCTGACAAATTAGATATGATTACATTAGGCACTGCGTTTGACCATACAGATATGTCATTCTTCCGCAGAGGGAGTGATTTGATTATTACTGATGATTTTGATTTGCCGCAAAACAGGATAACTCTTTCAAAATATTTTAAGAGCAAATCGAAGTTAGACGATATTACGCATAATAATGTTGTAGAAAAGATAAGTGACCAGTTGATATATTATTCAGGTAAAGGGAGAATAAATGGAACGAACTTTAATGATGCGATTGTAGGCAGTGCGAAAAAAGATGTTGTTTACGGATATGCCGGTAACGATTATATTCTAGGTGGTGAATTAAACGACAAGGTGTATTCGGGAGCAGGTGCGAACAAGATTGTAGTAAACAATGGAGATGGTCACGATATATTGTATGTAGATAAAAAGGCAACGAGCAACACGATAATGTTTGACGAGGGTAACGAGGTCACTTATGTAAAGAGCGGAAAGGACTTAGTTTTAACAGGTAAGGTTGCAGGTGCAAGTGATATGGATAAAAACAATGTCGGAATGACCGTAAAAAATTATTTTAACAAATCAGGTGATGTTGCCATCAATAGCGGTTTGAATTTGCAGTATGTGGGTAGTGATGAGGTCAAGACTATTGCAGAAGAGTTGAGTGCTAATGGTGTTAATATTGTGGGAAAACTCAACAAGTCAAACAAATTAGTCGGGGCAGAAGATTACGATAACTATATTATCGGAGGGAACAAGTCTGACAAGATATATGCAGGTGATATGAACAACAGGATTGAGGGTGGTAAAGGCAGCGATAAATATTACGTTGATTCTGAAAACAAGACTGCTGTTACAAAGATATTTGATACAGAGGGTAATGACAGTTATATTATCAACGGACTCGATACCAGTGTTTATATTGATGATATGTCGGGTAAAAAAGACGTGTTGAAGATAACGGATAAGGTTGATTATACAATGTTTTTTGATGTAAGTGTCAAAGAGGGAGTTGATCAATATAACAGTTTGTTCATTGTTGATAATGCAAATATCAAAGATCAGTCTTATACGTCTTATGTAGCAGACGGTATAGAGATAGGTAATTTCTTTGATGGCATCGGGTATGGTGATGGCAGAATAGAGAAAATCACCGTAGGTGGCAAGAGTGTCGATACGTCATTGGTGCATTTTGATGAGATAAGGAGTAATGTTGCAAGTTGGCTGACTGATGAGTCACATTCATTTGATTCGGCAATGATAGCGTTCAAAGAAGGGACAGAATCAGAGATACAGTCTTTAATTGCAGTGTATCAGGGTAATACAGTCAATGCGTAGTTGATTAATTGTAAAAAAATCGGTACAGTTTTTGCTGTACCGATTTTTTTGTGAAATTTTGTTGGAATTATATACAATATTACAGTAAATGCCATTGCGGGCGATAGCGTGGCAATCTGACCGGTTTATTTTAATGTTTATCACTCCTTTCCCCAGCCCTCTCCAAGTCGGAGAGGAGGTTCTCAACTGTCGGAGCAGTTCCTCCTTTAAGTTGAGGAGGTTAGGAGGAGGGGTAATTTTAATTATATGCCGTATTGTGTTACACGTATAAAAGAAAGTAGCAGGTCAGGCTGATAGTTTGGGATTAAGTGAAACTTAAAAAAGTTGAAAAGTTGCTTTTAGTAAGCAGTTTTTTTACGACCAAATTTGACGTATATGAGGTAAAAAATAGAAAATGTTAAAAAATGTAAACAGATTTTTAAAAAAATGACATGGGTTAAAAGTCAATTATAAAAAGAGTTTTACTTAATTATGTTAAAATTTTTTTGTTGGAAACTATTGCAAATATTGAGTTTTAATGTGATTATATTGTAAAAAGCGAATTAGTTTTAAATAAGAGAAGGCAATTATAGACTAATGGGCTATTTAGAGGATATCCAAGTCACAGTGTTAAATAGTATAATGAGAGCATACCGAAACAGGCGATGTTGATTAGGTATTGCTCATTTTTGCGTATTAATGCGTAATTTGGGGAGTGAGAGTAAATTGCAGTTCAGAGCAATAACAGGGGGTTAAACACAACGCCTGACTGCATAAATAAGAGTATAAAACAGAAGAATATGTAAATAAGGAGAAAAATTTATGGCAACAACAGACGTAAAATCATCAAGTATTACTGTAGACAATTATAATAGTAATGATGAGTTTTATTTTAAGAATTTAAACGGCACTCAGATTAATGCCTCAGCGGTAAAATCCGGTGATGATGTTGTAATGAAAGCGGATGGTAATATTTCATTTTATGCAACAGTAAAAGTTAATAGAGACTTTGTTGCTGACGGACACTTGGAACAAGTCGTTGGCGGTATTGAAGGTACTTGGAGTGAATCAAATCCTCGTCAATATACAGAAGGTTACGGTAAACAAAGTATCGTAAATGCATTAGAAGATGGTACTTGGTTAAAAACTTCAGGTGATGGACCTGAATCTGTAAATAAAGAACAATATTTGGCAATGTCTGATGAAGATAAAGCTAGATATAGTTTCAAAGAAGGTACATTGAGATTAACTATCCAAACAGGAAAAGGTCACTCAGCAGGTACAGTTAATTCATATTACTTTACAACAGGAACTTTGTATAATTTAGAAAATTCTTATAAGCAATCTGGACAATACCCATACGGTCCTCAGGATGTACATATGTTATTTGACAAGGATGAATTGTCGAGAATACAGGCAGGTACATATACAGGTACAAACGGATTTTATGGTGCTGATTCAGCTAATGTAATAGCACATTACGGTTCTGATATTAATATTTGGGATCTCCACATTTATCAAAAAGTAGGAGATGCTGATGCAGTGGAGGTAACAGGTGCTTATTTGGCTGCGACTGCAGACAGTGCATATAACCAAGATTTATACAATATTGAACAAAATGGTCTTTCTGCAACATTAAAAAATTATGCAACAACTGACAAAGCCAATACTAATATTTATTTAAACGGTACCGAAGGTAATAATAACCTTGCAAACCAAACTTATGCAGTAAATGCAAGTGGTGAATACACAGCAACTTGGTTGAAAGAAGCAATTACATCAACTGCAGATACAGTAATCACATTCAACGCAGAAACAGCAGCAGGCGATTCATTAGTATTCGATACAGAATCTGATAATCTTTTCTGCGAACGCGTAGGAAACGATTATGTTATTACAAATGAAAAAACCGATTTTAAAACAACAATTAAAGATTACTATGTAACAACTCACGCATACGATATGTCAGGTCAGTTCGGTAGTGTTGCAATGATTGCGACAAATGGTGATACTACATTAGGTGCTGTTTCTATTACCGATATCTCTGATGTAACTGTTATCAAGGGTACAGAAGATGCTGATACAATTTCATTGACTAAGGTTGCTGCAGATGAAAAAATTGCTGCATCTGATATTTTCTTTAATGATGTTCCAAATTATGATGAAACAACAGGTAAATACACAAGTCGTGTAACAGGAGAATCATACAAGTTAGAAAATTATGCAAACGGTATGAGTGGTGACGACACTATCAACGGTACAGACGGCAACGACTGGATTAACGGTAGTGACGGTAACGATAAAATCTACGGCGGTATCGGCGGACACGATATGTTATCAGGCGGTGACGGTGAAAATATTATCCTCGCTGGTGATTTTTCCGGAGCGACTCCTGCACCTAACACTGACGGTGTAGAAATCTACGGCGGAAAAGATAAAGATACAATTTATGTTGGCGGTAATAATGAAACCGAAAACTACATCTGGGCTCACGGCGGAGACGACAAAATATATTTGAACGGTGGTAAAAACACTATTATGTTGGTAGAAGATGGTGCTGAAGCAAAAGCAGGTAATGACACTATCTATGGTGCAACATCATTAGATACTCTTAAATTCGTAAGCAGAGATGGTGATGGTGAAGTAATTAAAGGTTTTGCCGTAAGTGAACTTTCATTTGCTAAATCAGGTGATGATTTGACAATCACAACTCCTGACGCTAGTGTAACAACTATTGCCGATTTCTTCAAAGGTCAAAATGTAGATGCAATCCTTACATCAGACAGTGAAACTCCTCACTCTATCAA
>CAMHDG010000031.1 GCA_946183815.1 uncultured bacterium
ACAACGATAACTGAACGACCTGAATAGTCAACACGTTTACCTAACAAGTTTTGACGGAAACGACCTTGTTTACCTTCAATAATGTTAGATAAAGATTTCAACGCTCTGTTATTAGGACCAACAACAGTTCTGCCACGGCGACCGTTATCAATCAAAGCATCAACTGCCTCTTGTAACATACGTTTTTCGTTTCTTACGATGATTTCAGGAGCACCCATTTCCAACAATCTTTGTAAACGGTTGTTTCTGTTAATTACACGTCTATACAAATCGTTTAAGTCAGATGTTGCAAAACGTCCGCCGTCTAATTGAACCATAGGTCTTAAATCAGGAGGAGTAACAGGGAGTACATCCATAATCATCCAAGTTGGATCAGTTTCTGATGAAATCAAAGAATCTAACAGTCTTAATCTCTTAATCAATTTAGATTTCTTTTGAACAGAAGTAACACCGGCCTCTAATTCACCTCTGATTTCGTCAGCCAACTTAACAATATCAAGTTCCGATAACAATTCTTTGATTGCTTCAGCCCCGATACCAACTTTTAATGTTGATTCTTCGTGTTCTTCCATATATTCATCATATTCGTCTTCGCTTAACAACTGTAATTTTTTGAACTCACTGTCACCTTGATCCATAACTATATAGTTATTGAAATAGATAACTTGTTCTAAATCTTTCAAAGTTACGTCTAAAAGTAAACCCAAATATGAAGGAATACCCTTTAAGAACCAGATGTGAGAAACAGGAGCAGCCAATTTAATGTGTCCCATTCTATGTCTTCTTACTTTAGAATCAGTAACTTCAACACCACATCGTTCACAAATGATACCTTTATGACGAACTCTTTTATACTTACCGCAGAAACATTCCCAATCCTTTGTTGGACCAAAGATTCTTTCACAGAACAAACCGTCACGTTCAGGTTTTAAGGTTCTGTAATTGATTGTTTCAGGCTTTGTTACCTCACCGTATGACCACTTAAGGATTCTTTCAGGTGAAGCAATGCTTATTCTTATATAATCAAAATAATCAATACTTGTAGCCAATTTTATATCTCCTATAATTTTCTTTTTTATGATATTACCATTTATAGATTGTTGGGGTAAAAAACCCCAACATACTATGTTTAAACCTACATATCGCCTGACGACATTGAGGTATCAAAGAAATTGATATTCAACAACTCAGAATCCATATCAGTCAAGACTCTCTTTGGAGCAGCCTTTCTCATATCATCCATATCAGTCATTAAATCAACCTCAACACCATCTTTTTTAGCAACGGTAATATCCAAACCTATACTTTGCAATTCTCTTACAAGTACCTTAAATGATTCAGGAATACCAGGTCTAGGGATATTATCACCCTTAACGATAGATTCGTAAGCATGGTTTCTTCCGTTCACATCATCTGATTTAATTGTAAGCATTTCTTGTAATGTATAAGCAGCACCATAAGCCTCAAGTGCCCAAACCTCCATTTCACCGAATCTTTGACCACCGAATTGCGCTTTACCGCCTAAAGGTTGTTGTGTAACTAATGAGTAAGGACCTGTAGATCTTGCGTGAATCTTATCGTCAACAAGGTGGACAAGTTTAAGGATATAAGAAAGACCAACTGCTACCGGTCTGTCAAATCTTTCACCTGTTCTGCCGTCTATCAGGTAAACCTTACCGTCTTCTCTAACCCAGTCACAACCTGATTCTTTAATACCGCGAAGAAGTTCTTCTCTGGTAACTCTTTCAGATGTGTTAGCACCGTATCTTTCATCAAATGAAGGTGCTTCATAATGTTCACCTGTCAGGTATGCAGCCAAACCTAACAAACATTCGTAAGTTTGACCAACGTTCATACGAGAAGGTACACCCAGTGGGTTAAGAACTATATCAACAGGAGTTCCGTCAGGTAAGAATGGCATATCTTCCTTTGGAAGAATTCTTGATACAATACCTTTGTTACCGTGACGACCTGACAATTTGTCACCAACTGATACCTTACGACGTTGAGCGATATATACTCTGATTACTGTATTTGCCCCAGGAGGTAACTCATCACCTTTTTCTCTGTCAAATACCTTAACATCAAGTACACGTCCGCCTTCACCATGAGGTACACGTAGTGAATTATCTTTAACATCTCTTGCTTTTTCAGCAAAGATTGCTCTTAACAATTTTTCTTCAGGCGGGTGTTCGGTTTCACCTTTAGGTGTAACTTTACCTACCAAAATATCGTCTGCATAAACACGAGCACCGATACGAACAATACCACGTTCATCCAAGTGTCTTAAAGCATCTTCAGACACGTTTGGAATTTCACGGGTAATTTCTTCAGGCCCGATTTTTGTTTGTCTTGCATCTATTTCTAACTTTTCAATGTGTAATGAAGTAAAGATATCATCGTGAACACATCTTTCAGAAAGCAAAATAGCATCCTCGAAGTTATACCCTTCCCAAGGCATATAAGCAACCAAGATATTTTTACCTAATGACAACTCGCCACAACTTGTTGATGCACCGTCCGCAATAACATCACCTGCTTGAACCTTATCACCTTCATTAACGATAGGTCTTTGGTTAATACAAGTATCTTGGTTAGAACGAACATATTTCATCAAGGTGTATAAATGAGCCTTGCCTTCTACGTCACGAATAACAATTTCTTCACCAACAACTCTTTCAACCGTACCATCAACATCAGATACAACAACCATACCTGAGTCTTTAGCGGCACGAGCCTCTAAACCTGTACCAACAACAGGTCTTTCCGTAATCAATAACGGAACTGCCTGACGTTGCATGTTTGAACCCATCAGTGCACGGTTAGCATCATCGTGTTCAATGAATGGGATAACCGATGTCGCAATAGAGATAATCTGAATTGGACATACACCAACGTAGTCAACTTTTGAAGAATCGGTCATGATAAATTCTGATCTGTAACGAGCAGGAACCATATCTCTCTTAAATGAACCGTCTTCATTCAACTCAACGTCAGCAGGAGCACAACGGAAGTTTTCGTCTTCGTCTGCTGTCATATAAACAACTTCATCAGTAACCTTGCCATCTTTAACAACAAAGAATGGAGATTCAATGAAGCCATAATCATTAACTCTTGCGTGAGTTGCTAATGAACCTATCAAACCTGCGTTAGGACCTTCCGGTGTTTCAACAGGACAGATACGTCCGTAGTGAGAAGGGTGGATGTCACGAACTGCTGACCCTGCTCTTTCTCTTTGTAAACCACCCGGTCCAAGGGCTGATATACGTCTTTTGTGAGTAATTTCAGCCAACGGGTTAGTTTGGTCCATGAACTGTGATAACTGTGATGAACCGAAAAATTCTCTAAGCGCTGCAACAAGAGGCTTAGTATTCAACAAGTTCAACGGAGTAAGTGTTTCAGAATCCTGAAGTGTCATTCTTTCTTTAACAATTCTTTCAATTCTTGAAAGACCTACTCTGAATTGGTTTTGAAGAAGTTCGCCAACTGAGCGGATTCTTCTGTTACCCAAGTGATCGATATCATCCAATGTACCTTCATCATAAGTTAAGTTGATAAGGTATTCGATTGAAGCAATGATATCTTCTCTTGTCAACGTTCTAACGTGGTTAGGAACGTTTAAGTTTAGTTTCTTATTTAATTTGTAACGACCAACACGACCGATATCATATTTCTTAGCATCAAAGAATCTTGATTCTAAAATTTGACGTCCGCCTTGAGGTGATGCAGGATCACCTGGTCTTAATTTTTTGTATAATTCAACTAATGCATCATCCGTTGTTTCAGTCGTATCTTTATCCAAAGTTTTCTTCAAGAAATCAAAGTGAGTGAATAAAGATTCCATTTCCGCAACTGTGATACCCATTGCCTTAAGAACTGTTGTAGCCAAGATTTTTCTGTTCTTATCTATCTTCATATAAACTAAATCGTTAGCATCAGTTTCAATCTTCAACCAAGCACCTCTGTTAGGAATCATGGTTGCGTTGTAAAGACGTTTACCTGTAGGAGAAACTTCTCTCTTAAAATAAACCCCCGGAGAACGAACGATTTGAGAAACGATAACACGTTCCGCACCGTTAACAATGAACGTACCTTTGTCGGTCATTGTAGGGATATCACCGATATAAACTTCTTGTTCTTTAATTTCACCGCTATCACGGTTAACCAAACGAACCATAACACGCAACTGTTTTGCATAAGTTGCATCGTGTATTCTTGCTTCTTCGATAGTGTATTTTGCATTATCGAAAGTATAGTTTGGTAAGAAGTGCAATTCTAATCGACCTGTATAATCTTTTACAGGTGAAAATGCAAGCAACTCTTCTTTCAAACCTTCTTTTAAAAACCATTCAAAAGACTTCTTTTGAATATCAATTAGGTCAGGGAGATAATCCAAACGTGTGGCAGGTATGCCCATTGGAGTTACCCTTTTTGCATATTTTGTTGTCGACATTAATTTACCTCGTCTATTCTATAATGTGTACGTACTAAAATTAAATTGGTTAATATAGACTGTTTCGCCCTAATGATAATAAGTTGCGCACCTTATTATCAGGCCTCTGGACTTATATTTTCCCTCGTAAATACGGATAAAAACCCATACTTAACGCATGTTACTATATCGTAACATATCAATAAAGACAGTCAAGCAGAATAAACGTAAAAAATACAATTTATTAATAAAAGTTAATAAAAGTAAATTCGCCTTCAAAATCTATTAAGTTGTAACTACATAATACACTTTTTTTTAAAAATTGCAAGAGAAAAAATTTTTTCCTGTTTTCTGTCAGAAAAAAGCGGGCTGTGATTGTGTCACAGCCCGCTTTTTGTTTTATTTTATATTAATGTTTTTTGAATAATCTGTCAAATGCGTAAGTTATTTTTGCCATAACTGATGTTGAATGGTCAAAAGTTGAATGGTTAACTTCTAAACCTGCTTTTACGCCTGAATCCAAATCTGCATCAACATTCAGACCTAAATTTGCTGATAATTTTGCATTTGAACGATTTACCATTCTTCCGTCGTCAATTACGCCCGGAACATCTGCTCTTTTTACTGATGCAGTGCTTCCGAAATCTGCTAAAAATCCCCAGCCGCCTTCTGCATGAGGAGTGATTTTTACATCGCCCACTTTTAAAGTCGGTGCAACGTATGCTCCTACAAAACCTTTGCTTCTGTTCAATGAAACTTCATTTGCAAATTCTTCTGATGCAGAGTTTACTTCACAGTTTAAAATCACACCATCTGTAGCAGAAGAAGTATTGTGCTGGTATCTTGCAACACCACCAACATCTATATAACCTGCTTTTCCTGATTTAACAGGCATGCCGACAAATGCTTTAAATTCCTGGTTTGATTTACCTACCAAAGCATCTAATTCTGCAACTGCTTTATCGTTTCTTGAACCGATTTCAGCAACAATTTTTGGTTCGTAATGCATTTGATCAAAATATGCTGTACGACCATAACCTAAACCTAATCTTGCTTTATATTCGATTGGTGCTTTTGCAACTTCTTTTGTAACATTCTGTGCAGTTGATTTCATTGGGGCAATCGTCATTGGAACTGCAACAGCAAGTGTTTTTAATCCTGTTCTGACATTCATAGTATATTTCTCCTTTATTTCTTATAATAGTGTTGATACTTACTCAATTAACAAGTGTAAAAAAGTTTTTTGCTAGTCCATCGCAAAAATTTCTCATTTTTGTTAACAAAACTTTAAAAATCGACTTTTGTTTCCACATTAAATCCCGGAGTTTGATGCAGGGTTGAATAATTAACATTCCCGCCAACGCTGAAATGCTTGTTAATATTGTATTCTGCACCGAGTTCAAAGTTCCCGACCGCACCGGTTTCTTTAACGTTTTTAACTATATTGTCCGATAAAATATGAGTTTTATCCGAAACTGAACCTTTTTCCTTCAGTTCATAACTCCCGACCTCTGCCTTTGCGGATAAATTCAATTTTTTATTAACCGCATATTTTGGTTCAACATAAAACCCGATAGAACTATATCCCTGATACAGTGGAATGTTTGACTCGTTAAGATTTTGTTTAAGAACAATCGGCGAAACCCCGCTGTGTTCCGAAATATGATTGTATTTATAATATCCCCCGCCATTCAATATCAAATTATTCTTTAACTTTAGAGGATAAGAAAGTCTTGCATCGACTGACTGGGTTGACTGCCCGACAGATGTTTTTAAAGAAGCGTTCATATCCTTGTTGAATACTTCTAAATGCCCGAACAGTTTAGGTTCCGTTGAGGACTGATTAAAGAAAGGTTCGAGTCCGACTCCCGTACCCAGTCCGCCTTTTATCTTTACTGTTTCGGCAACTGCTGTTTTTTCTGCCTGTTTTGTAATATTTTGTGCACCTGATTTTAAGGGTGCTGCCGCCATTGGCAAAGCAAGTGCAAGTGTTTTTATTCCGGTCTTAATATTCATAATTTCCTCTTTTTAATATATTACCTTTGATTCTTTGTTTATGTTTGCTATATAACCTTTTTGAACGGCAACGTTCAATAAGTTAGCGCATGCCTGATCTTTTCTTGCGCCTTCCGGTAAAAGTTTTCTGCCGTTCCAACGACCTGCAAGATATGCCTCTTTTGATAAAATAACTGTTGAAGCGTATGTTCTCAAATCGTTTAAATCCTGTTCCGTAACTTTTACAGGGATAAATCCTGCATCAGCAAAGTTTTCTTTTACAGCCTGTTCTCCGCCCTGAAGCAATAAGACTGATTTCGGTCTGCGTACATCGTCAAACAAAATCTGTTTTGCATTTTTGATAGACATTTGCACCTGCGGATTATTCAAATCAGGAGCAAGAGCCTTTGCATTTTCCAAATATTTTGGATAATCTTTGCCTAAAGTTGCAAGGTGAATAATGGTTGCGATTGAAGATTTTTCAGGCTCCAAAATATTGCTGTTATTCCCGTCTGATGTAATACCGTATTTATCCATTAAGGCTTTTTCTTCGGGAGTTGATTTATTTATTTTTAATCTTGTCATACCAAGTGACAAATCACCATCGCCTTTTGCAATTTTTCTAACGGTAGAAATAGCGTCACGCCCTGCTTCATGTTGTTCTATCATGTCATAAATCTTGTATGACATCGCATTACCGTAACCGCTTTCTTCTTTGGATAGTTTTAGAGCCATTATTGCGTATTCGTTATATTCTTCGCCCGTAATATTCAAATCTTTCATTAAAGAGTCTTTATTATCTTTCATAGATTTCAAAAATCTTCCCGCATAAGTTTTTTCGTTCTTTGCTACGTTATAGAGTTTTTCAGGCAAAGGAATTTTGGTATCAAAAACTACACTGTCTTTTGTTAAAGCGGTTGTTTTTGCTTTTACAATATTTTCGGCAACTTTTGCTTTTGATTCCGCAAGAATACTTAATTCCTGCGCAATAGAATTTATTGTTCCGATAGGAAAAGCCGCCATCATAAAATAAGCACAACCCTTTGCCATTTTAGGCAATATTTTCAGATAAGAATCAGGTAATTGTGCTTCAACCATTTTACCATCTCTCATTTTCTGCCAGCCGAGATTAACTATTCTGCCTTCATCTCTTGCTTTTTGAGGGTTTGCAAAATCTTTTGCAACATTTTTTATATTATTATAGGTACTTTTCAAATACGGTGGAAATTGTCTGATATTCATACACATTCCATCGGTTGATACGCTTATTGTGATATAACACACATAAATATATTTTTTGCCTTAAATATTAATACATGTAACAAAAATTTATCCCCCTGAAATCACACCTGAAACAAAAACTTTAAACAAATATGAACTAATTTGTGAGGATAGTTATGACAGAAGTAAACAAAGCAGGCGGACTTTCAAGAGCAGAACTTATTAAGTTAATGGATAAAAACGAACTTTCCCCCGCTGAAAGAGAAATAATATTATTCAATTTTGACAATGCCGACATCGGAGAACAGGGAGTCGGAACGGCAGGCGCAGGCGATAAAGTGCTAAAAGGATTTGAAATTGAATATTTTTATAAACTTATGGGCTGGGAGCAAAAAGAGAACAAACAGCAAGGTCAGGAGGTGCGTACGGTATCACCTGAATCTGTCGGAGCAAAACACGCAGAGTACAACCCGCAGGACAAAACAACGCTTGTTTATGATGAAGAAGCAAAAACAATTACAAAATATGATGAAGCAGGAAATGTTCTCGGAGTAACTGATTTTGAAGGAAAACCGATAAAAGAAACAAAACCCGTTCAGAAAAATAAGAAACCTGCTCAACCCGAACAAAAACCACTCACTCAGGAAGAAATAAACACAAAAGTCCGTGCACTTAAACCCGGAGAAGTTTTCACTTATACGGAATCAAGTCGTGCTGACTGGGGGAGCGGTCGTTCTTACGAAAAACACACGGTACAATGGAAAAGAAACCAAGACGGAACACTGTCAAAATTCATTCCGCAATTTGATATATCAGCGAGAAAAACGTTCGTTCTTGAAACAAAGTATGCTGACGATATGAAAACAAAAATATCAGAAGACAAATTGACAAGAACGAGTACTCCGCTCGGGCAAAAAGCAACCATTCAGTATGGTGCAGACGGGAACCCCGTAAGTGCAACAATACCGCTAAAACCAAACATTAAGGTAAAAAGGATGTCGTTCACAAGAGAAGGATTCCTTACTAATGCCATGTCACACGGAAAATTTTCTTCACAGGAAATCAGAGATAAAGACGGAAATGTTATACTGAAATGTGTTAACGGCGAATTTACGGATAAAAAAGGCAGAACAGTTTCCGCAGACAAAGCCTACGATATTATTGAAGATGCGTTCAAAAACGGGAATATAAAAGAATTAGTACAGAACTACTGATTTTTTAAGATTTTTGCTAAAATTCTTTCCTTAACCTCATCCACGTAACCGACTTTAAATGCAAGGCTCAAAACAATATAAGTAACCATTAACACCATTGAAACCATTGATATTCTAAAGATTTCAAATATTGTTCTGTTCATTGAGGCTTCAAGAGTATAACCTAAAATCTTTACGGTAAAATACGAAACAATAAAAGCAATACCACCGATAAATATCATTTTTGCAAGATTTATAAACAAGTCCTTGTAATCAAGTTTTATTTTTCTTCCCATTAAAACACCCAAACCGATTGCGTTATACAAGGTTACAAGAGATGTGGAAAGAGTGATACCACCTATTTGCATTCCCATCAGATTAATAAATATATAATTAAATAATACTTTTAAAACAATAGAAGATGTTGCAACAACAAACGGAGTTTTAGCATCGTCAAACGCATAATAAACTCTTGTTATAGAATCTCTGAACACATAAGGCAAAATAGAAACCGATAAATATAACAGTGCCTCAAACACCATAAGAGAACTGTTATAATCGAACTCACCACGTTCAAAAACAAGTCTTACTGCATCCATGCCAACAGTTGCTATCCCTATTATTATAGGTATTGCGACATAAAACAATAATCCTACCCCTTTATTAAAATAAGATCGGATACCCTCGTCATCTTTTTGGGCAACCAACCTTGTAAACAACGGGAACAACGGTACTAAAAATGCCGTTACCAATATCCCGACAGGGAACTGAAATATTCTGTTTGCATACCCGACAGATGTCCATGCTCCGTCTTTCAAAGAGGAGGTAAAAAACATATCGATATATATATGCAACTGTCCTATTGTTGAACTCAAAATTGCAGGGAACACGAGTTCTAAAAGAGTTTTCAATTCAGGGTTATTCCAAAAACAGAAATTAGGTTTAAACCTGAACCCGATTTTTTTTATTTGAGGGAACTGCAACAAGAACTGGCAAATCGCACCGACAGTCGTAGCACAAGCCAAAACATAACAATTTTTGTCAGAAATTGGGAAGTGGAAAATTGAATTTAGAACAGGAACAGATAAACAACCTAAAATAATTACAAGACTCATCACCATTGGTGAAAAGTTTGGAAGCATAAATTTTTTATAGGTAATAAGCAAACCATAATAAATACCGACAATTCCACCGACTATAAACACAGGGGTCATTATTTGTAAATGTTTTGCTGACAGAGCAATCATTGCATCCGTACCGTTATTGATTATTATCGCCATAACCTGAGGTGCAAAAATAAAAAACAAAATTCCCAAAGCAGTGAAGAATAAAACACTTAAACATAAAAAAGTATTATACAACTTATTCACAAATTCTGACGGTTTTTCGTTTAAATCAGGGATAAGTTTTGAAAACACGGAAACGGTTGCACTATGCAAAGGTCCACCTACCCCGCCCAGTAAAATTATTGCAAAAGATGGTATCTGGTAAGCATAAAAATAAGCGTCAGACTGCCATGTTGTACCATAATATTTTGCTGTCACAACATCTCTCAAAAAGCCGATGACCTTGCTCAAAACAGTAACAAGAGCAATCAGCCATGCCGCCTTCAATATACTCGTATCCTCTTTTACCTTATCCATAGTTTTATTATAGCACAGGTAAATTATTGTTTATCTGCGAAGCAGATATATCTCTCCTTGGAGAGAGAGAA
>CAMHDG010000032.1 GCA_946183815.1 uncultured bacterium
AATAAGTGATGTTCACTATTCAAATTTTGAAAACGATACTTCGTTTAAACTATTATCCAAAACAGGCGAAATTTTGAATGATGCAATTTGTCAGGTTAACAATACCCCGAATGTCGACTTTGTAATGTTTACGGGTGATATGATTAACCGACCTAAAAAAGACCAACTTATGACATTTATTAAATACGCAAATTTTCTATGCGTACCTTGGTATGCAGTGCTTGGTAATCACGATATTGCACACGATAATACTCTTACCAAAAAATTATATTTTGATATTTTAAACGGACACAACCCTAATTTTAATTTTATAAATTCGTACTACTCTTTTGTTCCAAAAAAAGGGTATAAGGTTATAGGACTGGATACAATTATTGATTATACAATGACCTCACAAGGCGAGGTTTCCGAAGAACAGTTAGAATGGCTAAAGAAAGAACTCGATAATTCAAGAGGTGATATTGTTCTAATCTTTACCCATGTTCCTCTTATTGAACCGTTCCCAAGCGAAAATCACAGACTGAAAAACAGTTATGAGGTTAAACTGTTGATTAAAAAATATGATAACCCGATTATTGTATGTTCGGGGCATTATCACGCAACTAAAATATTTCAGGAACATAATATACTTTATATAAATACTCCGTCACTTGCCTCTTATCCAAACGCTTTCAGGATAATAAATATTTCACCCCGTTTAAACAAGGTGCTTGTAGATGTTTATTTGAAAGAAACTAATTTGAAATCACTTCAACAACAGGCTAAAAATAAATGTATGGGTGCGAATATGCTCTACGGTACAGAAGAGGACAGGACAAATACGTTTGAACTTCCTAAAAAACGTGACAGAAGTACTTTGTCTGATTAACGAAAATTCGCAGAAAAATTATAATTTTGCATGCAATAATAAGACTATATCTTTGTTTTAGCCACATTTATTAAGTTTTGTAACAAAAATAATGCTCTCTGAAATTGGGAATTTTTTATATACTTTATATATATGTAAGCGATATATGAGAGAGCAAAAAATAAATCGCTACCAAAACAAAGTTTTAAAAGACACACAAATTTATTTTAACCTATATACCCTAATTCCCTTCCTAATTCTAGATTTAGCCTTCCTTGCGAAAGGCTTTTTTTTTTGCCTAAAATTAGGATATATCACATGGGGTCAGGTTTTTGCCGTTTAATTCTATAATTGGTGTGAGAAAATCTATATCTTTATCTTCCGAATATTTTAAAGAGGTTTCCGATATATTCAATAATTCTTTTGTCACATCTTTTATATAAGTACCTTTTACCTTTGAGTTAAGCGCAAAACGAGGGACATTATATCTAAATTCAGCGATATCGTTGATTGAGAATTTTTTTAAAAATTCTTCTGTTTCCGTTAAAGCATCTGTATTATAAAAAATACCTTTATAAAAAGATAGAAGGGAATACATATATTTTTCATCAACACAGTCGTGGTTTCTTATTTCAATAAAATTCCTTAATCTGATTTCAGGGAAAAAGAGGTTAGCATGCAGGTTAAAATCTTCCATTTCGGCATCAAAACCTTCGTATCCTTCAGTGATAAACTGTCTGAAATTAATTTTTCCATCAATATGAATATATTTGTTATCCCTTACAATATAAATCATAGGAACTTCGAGCAGGGTTTTTACATAATCTTTAAAGGTCATATCCCGTTTGAATTTTGTAGCAAAACCACATCTTTCGTTGTCGGTATTTAGCCATGCCAAAGCCCTGAAACTCTTGTAACCGGTATCAACACCGCCTCTTATTTTTGAGTTGGCATACATGGCTGTCACAAATGGGGATAATTTATTGGCAAGATTGAACTTTCTTATAGCATCTTCTTCATCTTTAAAATCTATCCCGACTTGTATCCCTGCGGTTTCTCTCATCATTACGTCTGATAGTATCCCCCAAAGATAGTTTGCCATATATTTATATCTTTTTTTAGGGATAAGTTTTATGTTTTTATAAGTTGTTTTTGGATAAACACCGTAGTTTAACAGTTCGATATCGTATTTGTCAAAAATTGATTGCAGGGTTTTATTTATAGTATCAATTTTTAATTTAACATCACTAACGGTTTTTTGCGGTTCTATACTTAATTCTACCTGTGCTCCGGGTTCAAGTGTTATGGTATCGTGGATTTTTTTTAGTCCGATAATTTCTGTTTCGTCCAGTATATAATCCCAGTTGTCAAGTTTTGCAAACTCTTTGAGAATTTCACATACTCCAAATTCGCCATAGTACGAGGCTGTCAGTTTTGTGTACTTATTTACAGGTAACCGTTCATACTCTATACCTATCAATTCATCTGTTTTACAACCTTTTAAAAAGGTGTCCGCCAATGTATCAAGTGATAGTTTTTCTTTACAATACATATATTCTCCTTTTTCCATTATACGTCAGATATAAATAAATAATAAATTATTCGTACAAATATAGTTTTACCGAAGTGTATAATTTTTCAGGTTAGTTTTTTCTTATTATGTTAAAATTTAAGAATGAAAGAAGTATTTTCTAAAAAACTATTTGATTTTGATAAATCGTTTAAAAAAAATATTATAGGAACAGACGAGGCGGGCAGAGGTCCTGGGGCAGGCGGAGTATTTGCAAGTGCGGTTTGTTTTGAAAAGGTTACCTCTAAAATTATTGATGAATTGAGTATATTAAACGACTCTAAACAAATTTCCGCTAAAAAAAGAGAGTATCTTTACGATTTTGTTAAAAATGAATCTGTTAACCAAACAATATGTATAGAGGTAGAAGAAATAGAGGAAACAAATATTCTGGCATGCTCTTTAAAGGCAATGAAACTGGCATGCGAAGATGTTATATCTCGTATAAATAAAGATAATATTCTGGTAATTGTTGACGGAAACAGGCTAATAAGAAATTTTGATTATCCTCAACAGTATATAGTTAAAGGAGATGGAAAATCTGCTTCAATAGCGGCTGCAAGCATATTGGCAAAAGTATCACGTGACAGGTATATGCTTGAACTTGATAAAGAATTTCCGCAATATAACTGGAAAAGTAATGCAGGTTATATGACAAAAGAGCACCTTGAGGCTGTTGATAAGTATGGACTTACAAAGTACCACAGAAAATCTTTCTTTAAAAAACATTTTGAAAAACAACTAACATTATTCTAACCTTTTGTGATATATGATAAAATATATTTAGAAGATAAGAGGGTAAACATTTGAAAAAAGAAGATAAAGAAATGAGTTTTTATAAAAAAGCCTTGTTCTTTTTGATAGGGTTAACTTTACTTGTAGTTGGGATAAATATTTATTCATCAAATTATGAAACAACAACAGATGCAACAGTAGAAGGTCGATTAGTAACAATATCACCACGTGTTTCAGGTTTTGTTACCCATATTTACGCTGAAGAAGGTTTAGAGGTCAAAAAAGGCGATTTGTTGATGGAGATAGATTATTCTCCTTACGTAGAAAAATTGAGAAAAACAGAATCAGAACTAAAAGTTGCAAGAACAAAACTGGCAATGGCTGAATATGACCCCGAAACAGGTGCAAGAAGAACAAGCACGTTTATCAATAAAATAAGATTCCCGCACGGCTTTGATAACTATTCCAGTAAGTACGGGGAAGGGATAGATATTGACCCTGAAGATGATAAAGGATTTCATCTAAAGTATGATAAAAGCGTTTTAACTGACCCTTCAAAAGAGCCGAAAAAGACGAAAAAACAACCTCAGCCCCAACTACAACAACAGTCAAATAGTGTGAAAACAGCCCAAAACCCTCAAAATCCCCAAAATCAAAATCAACAACAACAAAAAGGTGAGGAAGAAGAAGTGTTAGATCCTGTTCAGTTAGGTCAAGATGTTAAACGTCTTGAAGCAATGGTTGAACAACTCAAACTTGATTTATCCTACACAAAGATTTACGCAACTCAAGACGGGACAGTTTCTAATTGCAGAATAAGTGTTGGGGAAATGGCTGATATAGGACAGGGCGTTATTTCTATTATCCCAAAACGTGTGTGGATAAATGCAAACTTTAATCCCGTTCAGACGGAATCTATGGTAATAGGTCAGCCTGTTGTGGTTAAAATATCAAAATATCCTGCACGCAGGTTTAAAGGAGTTGTTGAAGATATAAAGCGTTCGCCTGAATCAGAATGGATAACTCCGGAACAGGACAAACAACAAAATGTTCCCCAAATCCCAAAATCGAAAGTTCCTGTTAGAATTACTTTTGTCGAGGACTATTCTGATTACGAAATTACCCCCGGCATGACCGTCACCGCCTCTGTAAAAATTCATTAAAAGTGTGTGGTTTTAGTTTATATCAACTATGCTGACTCCGTCACCGCCCTCGGCGTTTTCTCCCGCTCTGTATTTTGCAACATAAGGTGATGTTGATAAAAATTCACGTACTGCCGATTTTAACGCACCTGTTCCATGACCATGAATTATTTGTACAGGTGTGAGGTTTGCCAAACTTGCTTTATCTAAATATGCTTCTAACTCATCAAGTGCATCTTCTACCGTAAACCCTCTCAAATCAAGTTTTGATGACATAGAATATCGTTTTAGTTCAAAATTTGCAGATGGTTTCACAGGCTTTTTAATTGTCGGTTTTATCAATGACTTATTATAAACAGCAAGTTTGTTCTTTTTAATCTTGGTTTTGATATTCCCCATTTGAACAAAAACATTATTATTCTTGTCAGGCATGGATAACAAGGTAACCTCCTGATTTATATCTTTCACAATAAATACATCATTTACCTTTGCGTTATCCCAGTTTATTTCATCATATTTTTCTGCTTCTTCAAGTGCGCTTAAATCACCTCTGAATTTGTGTTCCAGATTAGCCAGTCTTAAATATGAACGTCTTGCTATCTTTTCTGATTTTTCTTTTCTTAATTCGGTCAAAATATCTTTTATCTCTCGTTTAACCTCGTCTAATTCCCCGTCAAATCTGTTTTTGATATGTTTAAGAGTTTTGTTTTTGGTCTTTTTAAACTCTGTCATTTCTTTTTCGTATTTCTTTTTGATACTTTCTGCCTGTGCACTTGTTTCTTCAGCAGTTTGAAGATTTTTCGCAAGTTGGTGATGAGTATCTTGTAATTTTTCTACAACCTCTAATGAGTTATCTTTCTGGTTATAAAGAATGTCCTGTGCTTGTTCGACTAATTTTTTATCAAGCCCTAAATTAGCACTGACAGAGATTGCATTACTCATCCCCGGGATACCGATAATAAGGTTATAAGTAGGTGAAAGAGTTTCCGTATCAAATTCAACGCAGGCATTTTTAAAATAAGAATCAGTATATTCTAACGATTTTAACTGTCCGTAGTGGGTTGTTATAACAGAAAGTGTTGATAATTTTTTAAGTCGTTTTAGAATAACCTCTGCTAATACTGCACCCTCAACCGGGTCTGTTCCTGCGCAAAGTTCGTCTAATAATACAAAAGTGTCGGAATTAGACTGGTTTAAAATGTTTATAATATTTGTCATGTGTGATGAAAAAGTCGAAAGGTTTTGTAAGATATTCTGATCATCGCCTATATCTGCAAAAACATTCTTGAACGGGTAGATATGTGCTTCGGCGCAAGGCAAGAACATGCCTGATTTTGTCATAAGTAAAAACAGCCCGATGGTTTTCAGTGCAACTGTTTTACCACCTGTGTTTGAGCCTGTAATTAATACAGAGCCGTAATCTTTTCCTATCACAAAATCGTTTTCTACAAGTTTTTCTACCCTGCCGATAAGCAGAGGGTGACGCATATTATCTATTTTGACTATTTTCTTTTCTTCTAAAATTGGCTCGACTGATTTTGTTTTTACCGCATAACGTGCTTTTGTAAAATGAAAATCTATCTCGCCTACAAGTATAATACTTGATTTTATTTCTTCTATGTTGAGTTTAATCTCTTTGCTCAAAGATGTAAGAATAGATATAATTTCGCCATGAATTTTTGCTTTAACCTCTCTTATTTTGTTATTGAGAGGGATAACCTGTGTCGGTTCTATATATAGAGTTTTATTTGTGGCAGAGGCATCGTGAACTATCCCCTGAATTTTTGTTTTAGCGGAAGCCTTAACCTGAAACACAACTCTGTCATCACGCAGGGTATATATTTGTTCCTGTAAGTGTTTGTTAAAATCAGGTGAGTTTAATAATCTTGTAGTTGTTTCTTTTAGAGTGGTTTCTGTTTCTCTCAAAGAAGAATACAGTCCGCTTAATGTTTGGGTCGCATCGTGTCTGACATTAAAATTATCGTCAAAAGTATCAGATATCCTATCCTCAAGTTCTTTGTTTGTATAAATCTTTAAGCCCTGATTATATAGCATGGAGGCTTGGTCTGTATTATCTCTTAAAAAACCTTTCACAAGTCTGAAACTACGCAGGGTTTTCCCAAAATCAATCAGTTCGTCCTCTGAAAAAAATTCAGGTCTTATATCAACTTCTTCAAGGTTAATTACGTAATCGAGCGGAATATCCAGTGCATTATCAAGAACCGTAATAGCCTCTTTTGTGTAATTGAGCATAGTTTGAATTTCTGAAACCTCTTTTGATGGCTGAAGGTCAAGACAAAGTGTTTTGGAATAATGACATCGTGTATAGTTTGCCATTTCTTCCAAAACTTTGTTATATTCCAATGATTTTAATGTTTTTTGATATGCACCACTCATAATTTAATCATACAAAAAGCATGATGGTTTTTCAAAGGGGAGGGTAAATTACTATTTAGAGGCGAACGTAGTGAGCCGATATTTGCAAAAGTGATTAAGTGACTAGGTGACTGAGTGACTAAGAATTTGGCTAAAAGCCAAAGTATTATTGCCGATTAAAAATCGGCTTGCTTAGTCACTTAATCACTTAATCACCTAGTCACTGTAAATTATTGTTTAGCGGTTTCCCCGCTAAACAATAATTTACCCGAGTGAATCGGCGCAGATGCCCATGATTTTATGGATAATACCGTAGTTTGTGTCTTTGCCGACATTACCGCTTAATTCCTGACGCATCATTTCTTCTGCTCGATAGGCTTCCTGTTCGTTTTTAAAGGTTTCAGCGCAAATTCTTTTCATTTCCGCTTTAAATCCCTCATAACCGCCATGTTTTCTAATCAAGGACTGAACATTAGGATCTCTTGGTGCCATTTGCTCCATCATTGGATCGAACAGAACATCAAAAATTATATTTACGTTTTGTTTTCTGCTTGCTTCATCTGTACCGAGTTTTGTAACCTCTCCGATTTTTTCTAATGATAAATCAGAGTTTGGTCTGTCAAAGAATTTATTTACATCTTCTGCAGTTCTTGGTACAAATCCCTCCTCTTTAAAGAGTGATTTTAACATATCCATAGGGAGTTTTTCAGTGTATCTGTCTGTAATAACTTTTTGTATATAGTTAAGACATCTGCCCTCCATTGTTGGTTTCAACAATTCTGCATTAGAACAGTCTTTTGCTATGAATTGAGAAACGTGAGTCATTTCGTGGGTTGTTTTTGATATAAATTCCATTACTGCATTAGAATCACCATAGTCTAAATCAGGTACATATATATCAATTTTTTCCAGTTTACCATTTTCATTAAAGAATGGTCTTGTTGTTGCGGCTTTCCCTTTTGCATTAATTCCCATTCCATCGTATTCACTCATTCCATGAATGTGAATGTTATCGTTTTTATAATGTTTTTGGACTAATTTTTGGATTTCTTCAGGTGTAGCATTTTTGCCGTTCACTAAATCTGTCAAATCTTCGCCAAAATCAAGAGCGGTATTCATAGCCTGTGACAAACCTTGTGGTCTTACAGGTTTTGTTTTTGGTGCTTGTATTTCTTCTGATTTTGTTTCAGGTTTTATTTCTTCGGGCTTTATTTCTTCTTTTGGTTGTTCAACCTTAACTTCAGGTTTTACAGGTTCTGCCTCTGATTTAGTTTCCTGAACGGGTATTTCTTCTTTTGGTTCAGCCTTTACTTCTTCTTTTATTTCAGGTGCTTCAACCTCTGTTTTTTCAGGTGTTTTGACAGTTTCAGCAGGCTTTGTTTCTGCAATAACTGTTTCATTTTTTGGCTCTTCTGTTTTAATTTCAGGTTTTTCCGTAATTTCAGGCTCAACCTCTTGTTTTATTTCCTGATGAGGTTCTTCAACCTTTGGTTCAGGTTTAACGATTTCTGTCTGTATTTCCTGTGTGGGTTCTGTATCTTTTATTGCTTCGGTTTCACGTGCTTTTTGTTCAGCCTGCTCTTGCGCAATACGTGCTTGTGCTTTTTCTTCTGCTTTGCGTGCTTCTTCTCTTGCGAGTTCTTCCGCTCTGCGTTGCGCTTCTTCGGCTTCTTGTTTGAGTTTTTCTTCTGCCTGACGTTGTGCCTCTTCGGCTTGTTGTCTTAATCTTTCTGCCTCTTGTTTCGCTTTTTCTTCCAGTTCAAGCGCCTTTTTGGCATTCATGTGTTTTAAGCCAAAAACAACTGCTAAAGTCGTTCCTGCTATCGCAAGACCTGCTAATACATATTTTTTAATACTCTTTTTATTAGAGTTATTTTCTTTTGTTGAAAGTTCAACAGTATCAGGTTTTGCCTGTGGGGTTTTTGTATAATACTGTTGGTTTTGTTTTGTTGTTGGTTGTGATTGAGTTCGTTTAATCGAATCAAAACTATGAATTTCTGTCATATCTTCCCTTACTAATCTTACATATTGTTATTAAGTATTTTTTTTCTGAAATTTTGCCATGAAACCTGTGTTATTATTTCATTTGTAACAAATTTATAATGACTAGCAAAAAAAAGTGTTTCGATGCTTTATAACAGTACAAGGTTATGAGTTTCAGGAGGAATTTATGTCATCAGTAAAATGTGTAGGATTAATGGCAGGTGCAGGCGCACTGGCAATGGGTGGATTAAGTTTATATAAGGGTGTAAAAACAAGAAACAAAATTGTTGCAGATGCTCAAAAGTTTTCAGATGCTCATGGAGGTAAAATTCCAACAGGCGGTATGACAAAAGACGGCAAACTTTGGGACGGTTTTACGACTGTTGATAAAATTAAAAAAGATACAAAGAAAACAGTTGCTATATCTACTGCAGTATCTTCTGTTGTTGGTGGTGTTATTACAGCAGGCATCTCTGCTTTAACACTTTTTGCAAAAGCAAAAATAAAATAGTTTGTTAAATTAATAATTAAAAAAGGCTTGATTTATTTCAAGCCTTTTTTATTTATATCTTTTTTATTTTTGGAAAATATTATCAAAGTAATATTCATGGGTCAGAGTCAAGTAAATTTATTTCAAAATTCACCTTTGGTTTCGACAAATTACCCCTTTACCCCTTTAGCCCTTTACCCCTAGCCTTTTAGGGAATCGATAATATTTTGAATACCGTTTAATTCGTATTCGTAATTATTTATATCGTTAGAAATTCTTGATTTTTCTGCTTCTGATGTTTGTTTAATCTTTTCAACAACTTTTGGGTCAAGGTATGCAAAGAAATCATCTAATTCAATAGATGGCTTAGTAATACCGCTTTTACTTAAATTTGTGTTGATAGAGCCGTTTAATTTTTCATTTTCAGACATTTTGTTTTTTTCTCCTTTTCACACACTTTACACTTTTTGAAAGATGAGTGAACTTTCAGAATTGCCTAAAATTTTAAACTTGTTTACATTTATTTACATAAATCTGTTAAGCATTGATTTTATTGAATTTTAGGCAATACGTTTTTGTATTTATATTATTTATTATAACAATTTTTCTTATTTTTTCAATCAGACAGTCAAAAATTATTCAGGTGATGAGGTTGACAGGCATGTAATATTATAAATGTCATTCTTTCTTAATTCGTTAATTATGGAAAGAAAAGTTGCGCCAGAGGTGCAAATGTCGTCTATCAAAAGAAGTGGTGCGCCTGAATAGTTTGTTTTATCGACTATGAAAGCGTTTTCTAAATTCTTCATTTTTTCAGAACGTGAGAGTTTGTATTGTGGTTTTGTTGATTTTACACGTTTTATCAAGTCATTATTAAGAGTGTATCCGCTTAAATTACAAAACTCTTTTGCCACAAGTAACATGTGGTTATATCCACGTTTTTTCTCTCTTGATTTATGCAGTGGAACCGGAACAACCTCAAAATCGGGAAGATTATATTTTGATTGTATATCTTTAAAATATTCCCACATGAATTTTGCCATAAAAAAGGCAAGTTCTTTTTGGTGGTGATATTTTATCCCACGTATCATTTTTTGGAGATATTTTTCGTAAACTCCTGCAGAATATACGGTTATCCCGACTAAATCTCTGTTTGGTACTAAATCTGAAAAAGTCAGTTCTTCATAACACTTTGAACACATTTTTACACATTCTTTTGAAGAATGGCAGAAATAACATTTTTTCTTATAGATAAAATCGAGTAATTTGTTAAATAACTGTTTAACTTTTTCCATACGATTAATTTAGCATGGAATTGAGGGGAGGTAAATTATTGTTTAGCGGGGGTAAATATATAAATCGTTAAAAGCCCCTCTC
>CAMHDG010000033.1 GCA_946183815.1 uncultured bacterium
ACGGCGGACGCAACGGTGTTATGTTGTCCTTCGGGCTTAAATGGGCGATAGGGAAATAAATTATTGTTTAAACAGTAGATAAGAGTGTCGGCAAAGCCGACAAGACCGTTATTTTTGTGAATAATAACTTAATTTTTCTTAAATACTCAATCACTTTACCGAGCGTTGCTCGGTAAACATGATGACTGTAAAAAATTTGCCACTTTATCTATTAGAGGTATAATATTTGTAACAAAAAGTGAGGGTGAAAAATGGAAGATAAACAAACAGCAGTAATTATTCCTGCAAGGTATGGTTCAAGCAGATTAAGAGGTAAACCTCTAATAGAGGTTGGTGGGAAACCTATCATTCAGTGGGTATTTGAAAAGGCAGTACAGGCAACGCTTGCTGACCGAGTAATTATTGCAACAGATAACCGGCAAATCTATGAAACAGCGCTTATGTTCGGGGCAGAGGCAGAAATGACATTGGAAAGTCATAACAGTGGTAGTGACAGAATAGCAGAGGTTGTGGAACGTCACCCTGAAATTGCTTATATTGTTAATCTTCAGGGAGATGAACCTATGATTGACCCTGAAAATATTGATAAGGTTATCAGATTAGTAAAATTTGACGATAGCGCAGATGTTTCTACCCTTGTAACTGAAATAAAAGATAAAAAAGAAATAGAAAACCCTAACCTTGTTAAATGTGTGTTTGATAACAATAATTTTGCACTCTATTTTTCACGTTCTAAAATTCCTTATGAACGTAATGAGGGTCACGCTAAATTTTACGGTCATATTGGTATTTACGGCTATAAACGTGAGGCTCTTTTTGCTATGACTCATGCACCCCAAACACCATTAGAATTGACTGAAAGTCTTGAGCAATTAAGAGTTCTCCAAATGGGTATGAAAATAAAAGTCGATACCGTTGACGAAAAACCTATCGGTATTGATACGATTGAAGATTTGAATAATTTTAAAAATCAAGTTCTTACCGGAGTAAATAGGTAAATTATTGTTTATCTGCGAAGCAGATATATCTCTCCTTGGAGAGAGAAAAATTTCTTAATGAACTGCTTGCAGTGAATTTAGAAATTTGAGAGAGGGTAAGTAATAGTTGGTTTAATAAATAATTGAACCCTCTCCCCAACCCCTCTCAAAAGGAGAGGGGCTTTTAACGATTTATATATTTACCCCCGATAAACAATAATTTAAACTTTTGTATCAAAAAGGCAAAAATTATTTAAAACTTTACTTTATATAATCAGATAAGTGTGTATATATTTTAGTGTGGAGATTTTTAATTGAATATTTCAACCGATTATAATGGGTATCAACAACAAAATAATATCAATAACCGCCCTGCGTTTAAGGCTATTCCGAGGGCTGATTATAAGATATTAGGCAACCCCTCCGCCATTACAATTTATCAGTTAGAGAAAAAAGATATTGAACTGCTAAAAAAATTTACTTCAAAAATGGGTGAGTTTTTCAAAAAACACGAAATAGAAGATGAATCACGGAAACAGGTAGTTGAAGAAGCATTTAACGCTGCAATACAAATCTTAAAAGGCGAAAAGAAACCTGAAGAAAAAGCAAAAATACTTGTTGCGTATGCCGAAAAAGAGCCTTGCGGAATTATTATAGGTAATGCTCTTAAAGTTGATAAACGTGGAAAATTTCACTATTCGAGTCGTAAAAATCACAAAGAAAACGAAACCGAACTGGACTGGCTGGCGACATGGAACAAAAAATTTAAAGGCGTGGGTAAAACATTAGTAAACGAATTTTTCCATACATTGCCTGCTGACGATTTTGGACACGTTTATGTTCGCTCTGAAATACCCGAAAAATCTTGTGCGGTTAAGTTCTACGAATGTATGGGATTTAAACCGTTATCAAACGATTATCGTGTTATCCAAAGAAAAAATGACAACGGATACGTAATCGGTACTTATGACGCTTTAGACGATTTAGTCGTGGGCATGAAAGCAAATACCGAAAGAATTAATAAAGTTATGGCAAAACGTGAGAAAGAACTAAATCGAGATGTAAGAGAACATCCTTGCAGTTACGATTTAGCGGACAGTATGTCTATTTCGCCATCAACTGCAAAGTTGTGTAGTATCCGTCCCAAATTGTAGATGTTTTTGATGCTTTAGCCATTCTTTTTTCTTTTTTTACAAGTAATTTCTTTTGTTCTTTTTCGTATTTTTTAGTAAGACTTTCACTTGCTCTGCGTCTTTGGGCAACCGGTTCTAAAAAGGCTTGAGCCTTTGTATATGAGTCAGATTTGAAGCCTGCTTTTAATTTTGCAGGATAGTTGTACTCTACATAGTTATAAATATTTAATAATCTTTTTTCTCCTGATGGGTGAGATTGCAAAATATCAACATAGTTCCCGCAGATTTTGTTAAGAACTGATATCATAGCAAGCGGGTTGTAGCCTGCTTTTGTCATAATATCAACCCCTGTTATATCTGCCTCAAATTCGTCTTTTCTGCTCATTTTTGAAGATACCAATTGTTGACCGACACCTGCTGCAACCGTACCGACTTTTCTGGATGCAATATTTGCCAGTATATTTACTCCTGTATTTAGTACCCCTTGTTTAGCACAGTGTCCGTTTAGAATATGACCCAGTTCGTGCGATATAACCGCCGCTAATTCCTGATCGTCAGTTACATACTGGAGCAATCCTTTATATACATAGACTTCTTTATTTATATTTGCGTAAGCATTTATATCTGCCTGATCGGATACTTTAAAAGTAATATTTTGTCCGATACCATTTGCAACAATGAGTTTTTTACCAATAGTGTTCACTCTTTGTACTGCTGCAGCAGAGTCCCAATTTGTAGTAGTTGCAACAGTCGCTGTTGCAGCAAATACTGCTACATTTGCTATTAACATAAATACTATACTAAATACAATCTTTTTCATTTTATCTTCCTTTTTTGTTTTTATCACTATAATTTTAAGTGCTGTATTTCTACATTTACCACTATTTGTTAGGTTTTAATATTTGCAAGTTTCTTGTTTCTGATAATGTTTTACGTGCATCGCATAAGATTTTTCTGTTTTCGTCAGAAAGGCTCATACTGTTGCATAATCTGTCAATAAACCCATTATTCAGTTTTACTGCTTTTTCAAACGAACCCAACTCTTCTAAAACACCTTTTATTTCAGATAATTTGTATCCGAATGAGCGTTTAGACTGATAAACCATGGTATCTCCGTCTTCTGCCGTAATAGGACCACCGCCCATTTCAAAGTGAAGTTTGAAGATAGATTTCAAATCTTGAAGTTCCGCCTGCATAGTAGTTACACTTTGTTGTATCCTCAAAAATCTTTCAAACAAGTAATCTATATTATCTAATTGTTTAACCTGCCAGTCATATTTTTGGAGATATAATTTTTTGAGTTTAGGGTATGCAAGTGCAAGCCCCATTGTGTCGTCCATTGCTCTGTGGTGGTTTTCCATGGTTACGTGGAATTTATCCGTTAAAGCAACCAGTCCGTGTGATTCTAAATCAGGACAAATTTCTTTAAACATCATTTGAGAATCAATTCTTTCGTTTTCAAATTTCTTTTTGAATACACGTTTGTACGCTTCATTTAAAAACGAATGGTCAAATATTGCGTTATGGGCAACGATAGGGTATTCCCCTATAAAATCACGAATAGCAGGCATAATTTCTGCCTCTTTTGGTGCATCTGCAACCATGTCTTCCGTAATACCGTGAATTGCAATACTTGATTTTCTAATATGTTGTTCAGGGTTTATCAGGGTTTGGAAGGTATCTTTTATTTTCCCGTTTTCTAATCTTACCGCTGCAAATTCAATAATTTTTTCTTTTGTAAAATCTAACCCTGTTGTTTCTGTGTCCAGTACAATTTCAATAACTTTTTTTCTTGGCATAATTTTATCTCTCCACAAGAATAATAGCATAAAAACGATTGATGTGCTATTATTTAAAAAGAGAAATAACTGCGTTATAAGTAAGGAGTGTATTATATGTCAATAGATGTAACAGAACAAACATTTGAATCGGAAGTTTTAGGAA
Organism: uncultured bacterium; assembly: GCA_946183815.1. Lineage (GTDB taxonomy): Bacteria > Cyanobacteriota > Vampirovibrionia > Gastranaerophilales > Gastranaerophilaceae > UBA2883. The sequence continues at coordinate 4,055 of CAMHDG010000033.1, forward strand.
TGGATATTCCTGTATTGGTTGATTTTGGTGCAAAATGGTGCGGACCTTGCAGAAAATTGTCCCCCGTATTAGATGAAATAGAATCAACTTTAGATGGTAAAGTTAAGGTTGTAAAAGTTGATGCTGATGAAAACAGAGGACTTTTACAAAAGTATTCCGTAAGCGGTTTGCCAAGTCTTTTAGTGTTTAAAGGCGGAGAGCCTGTTGAAAGAATGGCAGGACTTGTGCCTAAATCAACTATTATTTCTAATGTAGAAAAACACTTATAGTGGTGAAGAGGGTAAAAGTCTGCTTAACAGAACACAAAAACAGGTTTATGCATAAGTGTATTAAATAAAGTATTCTGTCAGCATTTTACCCTGAACTCGTTTCAGGGGCTTGTTACATACCACACGAGATGCTGAAAATAGTTCAGCATGACACACTAACGGTGGTGATTTTAATATTATGATTATAAAAATTTGTTTACTGATAACTGTAATATTAACCTTAATTGCGGTCGGGTATCTTCATCGCCGTAACAGGTTGTTACGTAAAAAATATGAAAACATAACAGAATATTTTGGTGATGTTGATGCTATTGTAAATTCTGTTCGTTACGGAAACTTGTCTGTCAGGGCAGGTAAATATTCCCAAAAGGAAATGAAAAAACTGACAGATAGTATTAATCGTATGATAGAAACCTTGAATGACAGAGAAAAAATGATTATAGAGTACCAGTCAGAACTAACAAAAAAGAACAATTTTTTCGCAACTATTTTAAATTCACTTTCTGATGGAATGCTGGTTTGTGATGAAAAATTTATTATTGTGGATACAAATCAAAATATCAGAGAATGGCTTAATAACGACAGGTTAGAGCATACAAAACTTGAAGATTATATTAAGATACCCGAGGATAAAACTTTTGCTGATTTAAAAAATGATGAGGTTTTCTTAAAGGGGAAAAAAGAAAATTTTTATAAAGCGACTACTAAAGTTTTGGACTATAAAGAACATTCTGCAAAATATATTATAGTTATTTCTGACACAACGAATCAAAAGGAGATTGAATCGTTAAAAGAAGATTTTGTTGCAACTTTAACCCATGATTTAAAAGTACCGATTATTGCAGAGGCAAATATGTTGGAGTTTTTCCTGAATGGCAAATTCGGGCAATTAACGGAAAATCAGATAGAAGCCTTAAAATCAATGAGTTCTTCAAACAAAGAGTTACTGGAATTAGTGCAGACAGTCCTTGATACTTATAAGGTTAAAGAGGGTGAAATAGAACTCCATCTTGAAAAGATTAGTGTAAAAAGTTTTCTTGAAGATGTTTCACAAGATATGAGTGCTATTGCTCAAAAAAATAATAATAAAATAGTTGTAGATATAAAGAATGATTTTGAAATAAATATTGATTATCTTCAATTTAAACGTGTCATTAAAAACCTTGTCAATAACGCAATTTTATACGGGAAACCAAATACAAATATAGAACTTATAGCAAAACAAAAAGGTGAAAATCATTATATTTGTGTAAAAGATTACGGTAAAGGGATAGCGAAAGAGGATATTGATAAAGTCTTTAATAAGTATTATTCTGCCCATAAAAAATTCAGAAAAATCGGAACAGGTTTAGGTTTGTATTTATCTCAAAAACTTGTAAAAGCACATGGCGGAACTCTTGATGTAACCAGTAAAGAGGGCGAATGGTCGGAGTTTGTGGTTAAGTTGTAAATTATTGTTTAGCGGTATTAAAGATGGTAGGATGCTAGGAGTCCTAGGATGCTAGGAAAATTTAGAAATAATCTTAATAGTAAAGAGTTCCTAGCATCTTACCATTCCTAGCATCCTAGCATCTTTATTGTTTAGAGGCTTAAGCCTCTAAATAATAATTTATCTCCCTCAAACGAATGATTTTTTTGTAAAAATTTTAGTTCTGATATTAAGTTTAGGTTGAAAAAACCGTAAATAACATTATAATGTAATTAGATACCCCTTAAAAACAGGAAGGCTAATTACCCCAAATTCAATGAGAGATTAAGGTATATATACTATGAGAAGATTTATTGCTGTAATAGTTTTATTCGCAGTCGTTATGCTCACAGGCATGACAAATGGGGCATTTGCACTGGGTACGAGAATAGAAAAAAATATGTCAACCATATCTTTGCCGAGTTCAAGTTATCCTGATATGACTTATTCAAGGTTAGGCGGTGAGGATATATATAACGGTGGTGCTGTTAACAACTATGAGGGTACGATTACCTCAATAGACAGCATAAATTTTACCGAAGATGAAGCAAAATACGGCGGTGCTGTATATAACTTTGAACTTGGTACTATAACCAAAATTTTAAATACAATATTTAATAAAAATACGGCGGTATATGATGGCGGTGCGATTTACCATCTGGGATTTTTAGATTTAATACAAAACTGTGATTTTACGAGTAACAGGGCGGAAGGTCAGCGGAGTTCTTCAAAAGATACCGGTTACGGCGGTGCGATTTATCAAAGTTTCAGGAAGATAGATTTAACCATTGTTAATAGTAATTTTACGGATAACAACGCCCAGAAAAAAGGCGGTGCTATTGCGTTTATGAAAGGTGCAAACCTTAATATTATAGCAGATGGAAATAAGGATGATGACGGAGTTGGAACTTCAACTTTTTCACGAAATCTGGAGGCAGGAAAATCAAACGATATTTATATGGGCGGTTCAAAACAAAACCTGAATTTGACTGCTTATCTTGAGAATGACAAAATTGAACTCGCTAGTGGTATTGATTTTAATAAAGATTTGACTATTAATATCAATGGCGGAATAGAAAAATATAATACAAGCAAAGGTGTTGGTACAGTTGCACTGACAGGCGATATCGGTTCAATAACAAAACGTGCCGGCATGAATTTGTATGGCGGAACTTTATCCCTCTCAAACGGAAGTGCAAATGTTGTCTATGCTGACAAGGTATATCTCGGAGAGGACACAACTTTTGCTGTGGATGTTATTTTAAATGATTATGAAGATAATGTTTCTGCAACTTATGATTTATTTAATTTTACAAATTTTTCCGGTAACAAAAAGGCAGTATTTACCTCTGATAGTTTTAATATAGACGGTACATTGGAAAGCGGACAAGTTGTTACTGCCTCTATTTTAAACAGTTCTTCTTCTTTCAAAAAATATGTTGAGATGAGAGAACAGGGTAAAAGAGTAGGGGTGCTTTATAAATATGGAACGGATCATTCGCCTATATTTAAGATAAGGATGAATCCTGAGGGTAAATTTATTATCTCTAACCCTTACTATATTGATTTAGCGTCTAACCCGCTTGCTTATGCGGTTAATTATAAGAAATTTACTAAGGAAGATTATGAAAGTTCTACGGTTGAACCATATTATAACCTGAATGTAACTAAAAATATTACTATTGATTCATGGGAAGAATTACCAAACCCTGATGACATAACAGTGTTAGAAGAAAGAAATGTTCAACAGCCGGAAACTTTGGTTATTACCGGTCGGAACAGGACAATTACCGCAATAGACAACCTTAACGGTATTATAGTGAATGACGATAGTAAAACTCTTGATGTATCAAAAGTTTCATTTGTCGGATTTAATAATGCAATTATAAATAAAGACGGTAATGTGAAACTCACAAGCGTAGGTTTTACTAATAATGTAAACAAAACTGACGGCGGTAATGGTGCTGCTTTGTCTAACTTGAGCGGTACAATGTCGATTACGGGAACAAGGAGTTCCAATAAATCAGTATTCTATAATAATACGGGTGCAACAAACGGCGGTGCTGTTTATAACAGTGGTGATTTAACCATTACTTATGGAACTTTTGGTAAAAATGCAACAAAAAAAGCGACTTTCGGTAATAAAGCAAAAGGCGATGGCGGTGCTATTTATAATACACAATACGATATAATGAGAGGTGACGATATTGTCGGCAACCTTTCTGTTGTGACATCAACATTTATAGACAACCGAGCAAATAATGGTGGTGCTATTTATAACGAATATGCAGATACCCCTACAACTGCATCAATAACTGTTGGCGGTACATTCAGACGTAACAGTGCAACTACAAGGGATGATAAGACCCCAACAGGTGAGGGTGGTGCAATATTTAACAAAGGTTATCTGACTGCTTCAAGTTCAACCTTTGGCTCTAGCGGAAGCAGTGCAAACGCAAATACTGCGGTAAACGGTGGTGCAGTCGCTAATGAAGATGGCGGACACTTTGTGTCAAAATTGAGTAATTATTATTCAAATAATGCAACCGGAACAAAGAGTGCCTCAGGTGTCGTAACAGAATACGGCAAGGGTGGGGCTGTTTATAATAAAAAGAGTGATGATGATAGTTTAGAAAGCACAGTAGAAATACAAGGCGGAACATTTACCTCTAATCAGGCTGATTACGGCGGTGCGATATTTAATGATGAAGATTCAAGACTTGTACTAGATATTGATGCTTTGAGCGGTAAAGTAACAACTTTTTCTAAAAATATTTCAAGAAGCGGTTACGGTGGTGCTATTTATAACCTTGGTATTATTGCACCAACTCAACAAAGAATTGATGATGAAAACCTCCCTGTTGCAGGTAAATTCACCAGTAATAAGGCAACTCTAAATGCTCAAACATTTAATAATGTAACCAAGCCAAAATCTGTTGACCCAACTTTGTATAAATCACCTTATGGTGGTGCTATATATAACGAAGGTATATTAGAAATAAATCAGGCAAACATTACATCAAACTCCGCTACGGCTCAAGTGACCATAAATACGTTGGGTTATGAAGAATATCACCGTTGGGGTACAGGTAAAATAACAAAATCAGCGGGTAAAGGCGGGGCAATCTATTCTGATTCCGATTCATCACTATATTTGTCAAGTTCTACATTTAGCAAAAATACTGCTGCTGAAGCAGGTGGTGCAGTTTATAATGAAAACAGCAGTGCAACTATGTACTTAACAAACGGTTCATTCGCATCTAACAAAGCAAATTCAACGACTACAACCGTAAGAAATATAAATTTAATTGATGGTGTTCCTAAAAAATCAAAAGAAACAACTAAAGAATCTGTTGGTATAGGCGGTGCTATTTATACAAATGGTGCGGTTGATATAAATAATACCGATAAAACTGTTAATAAATACGGTGATTTTGTTAACCCTGAAAGGAATGCAACAACATTTACATCAAATTCTGCCGTAACAGGCGGTGCGATTTATTCAGAATCGACTGTGAGTATAAATAATACAACTTTTAATAAAAACACAGCGAAATATACAATATCAAGTAATAATAAAGAGAGAAAAGAAGCGGTAACAGAAATAGCCGTAGCAAATGGTGCAGGCAGCGGTGGTGCTGTTTATGCAAAAGGAGATGTTACTGTTGCAAATTCAGAATTAAGAAACAATAAAGCAGGCGAATTTGGCGGTGCAATTTATACAAAAGGTAATGTATCCGTAAACCCAAAAGATTACAGCGGTGATGATGATACTACTGAACCAATGTTACAAACTGTTTTATTTACCTCAAACAGTGCAAAAAATGGCGGTGCTATATATGCTTTAGGAACAGGGTATATTAAAAATGCTATATTTACCTCTAATAAAGCATCAGGTGGTAATGGCGGGGCTATCTATACAGAGGGCGATTTACAGGTTGTAAATACAGATTTTATAAGTAACTCTGCTGTAAAAGGTGGTGCAGTTTATCTTGTACCGGACAGTACTGCATATTTTATAAACTCAAGTTTTATGAATAACTCTGCATCAGATAAGGGTGGTGCAATATATTTAGATGAAAACAGTGTTGCATATATTTGCGCATACTCCAAAGACGTAGTTATTTCAGGGAACAAAGCGGCAGGTAAAGCAAATTCTTTATATCTGGCAGACGGCTCACACGTTTATATTTATGCTCATGAAACTCCTCCAGACCCACGTACAGGCTTAACAACAAAATATTCCGTAACTTTGGCAGACGGTATTTTAGGTACAGATGGTGAAGATACTTATGTTCATTTGTTGGGTAATGGTATTTTAAATATAACAAATAATATTAAAGGTATAAGATACAGTGATAAAGAATCACAGGGTGAAGCACCTGATATTGTCAATGCATGCGAAAAAATTATCAGAGGTGACTCTTTTGTGAATGACCCATCTTCAACAGGAGTATCAAATACGGCTATATTTAATATAGGGAATGAAAAACTTGTGGAAGATACTTCTTTTGAACTCACAGGAAGATCAACTGTTAGTATCGCAAATAATAATGTTGGTACACTTGCCCTTAAATCATTATCTCTTGCAGATGATACAACATCAAATTTTGCAATAGATATGGACTTAAAAAACGGAGAAAGT